>NZ_JBHYMK010000044.1:0-67138 GCF_042743065.1 Streptomyces sp. NPDC058872 | reverse complement strand
GGAGCCGTCGGCTGGATCGCCGGCTACCCCAACGCCTTCCCCACCAGCTGCGCGGCGCTCTACCGCGCTGCGGTCGAGGGAGACCTGGGCACCGCGCTCCCCCTCTACCGGTCGCTCCACCCGCTCCTGCGCTGGGACTCCAAGACCGAGTTCGTCCAGGCGATCAAGCTCTCCATGGACATCGCCGGCCACCCCGGCGGAGCCTCCCGGCCGCCCCGCCTCCCGCTGCCGCCCGCAGCGGAGGCCGTCGTGCGCGCCGCCACGGAGAAGGTCCTCGCCGAGGGCCACGCGTAACCGAAACCGTCCGCCCGTCCGCCCGTCCTCCCGAAGGTGACCCCATGCGCACCCGCCACGTCTACCACGCCGTGGACTCCCACACCGAAGGCATGCCCACCCGGGTCATCACCGGCGGCGTCGGGGTCATCCCCGGCGCCACGATGGCCGAGAAGCGGCTCCACTTCGCCGAGCACCTCGACCACGTCCGCACCCTGCTCATGTACGAGCCGCGCGGCCACGCGGCGATGAGCGGCGCGATCCTCCAGCCGCCCACTCGCCCCGACGCCGACTACGGGGTGCTCTACATCGAGGTGTCCGGCCTGCTGCCGATGTGCGGCCACGGCACCATCGGAGTCGCCACCGTCCTCGTCGAAACCGGCATGGTGCCGGTCGTCGAACCGGTCACCACCGTCCGCCTCGACACCCCGGCGGGGCTCGTCAGCGTCGACGTCCGGGTCGAGGACGGACGGGCCTGTTCCGTGACCCTCACCAACGTGCCCGCCTTCTCGGTCGGGCTCGACCTCAAAGTCGACGTCCCCGGATTCGGGACGGTCACCTACGACCTGGCGTACGGCGGCAACTTCTACGCCTTCGTCGACCTCGACTCGCTGGGACTGCCCTTCGACCGCGCGCACAAGGACGAACTGCTCGCGGCCGGGCTCGCCGTCATGGACGCCGTGAACGAGGGTCCGGACCGGCCGGTCCACCCCGAGAACCCGGCCTTCGCCGGGGTGAAGCACGTCTATCTGACCGCGCCCGGCTCCGACGCCGTCCGCTCGCGGCACGCGATGGCCATCCACCCCGGCTGGTTCGACCGGTCCCCGTGCGGTACCGGCACCAGCGCCCGGATGGCCCAGCTGCACGCCCGGGGACTCCTGGCCCCGCACGCCGACTTCGTCAACGAGTCCTTCATCGGGACCGAGTTCACCGGACGGATCATCGGCGAGACGGAGGTGGGCGGGCTGCCGGCCGTCGTGCCGACCGTCACGGGGCGCGCCTGGATCACCGGTACGGCCCAGTACTTCCTGGACCCCCACGACCCGTTCCCCGCCGGCTTCCTGCTCTGAGGCGGCCCCGGACCGCCCTGCGGCCACGACTCCCGCGACGCCCCCGACGGTCGGAGAAACGTGACATTGTACGATGCTCCTCCGTGACTTCTCGGAGGACGCACGATGGGTGACCTGAAACAGTACGGTCTCGTCAGAGCGCAGGAACGGCTCCGCGACCAGGTCGGCCACGCCCTCCGCGCGGCCCTGATCGCGGGCGAACTGCGCCCCGGCCACGTCTACTCGGCCCCCGGGCTCGCGAGCGACCTCGGGGTCTCCGCGACCCCGGTCCGCGAGGCCATGCTCGACCTGGCCCGGGAGGGCCTGGTCGAGCCCGTGCGCAACAAGGGCTTCCGGATCACCGAAGTCAGCGAGCGGGACCTCGACCAGTACACCGAGCTGCGCACGCTCATCGAGGTCCCCACCATCGGTCGGGTCACCCGCAGGGCCACCCGGGCGCAGCTGGAGGAGCTGCGTCCGGTGGCCGAGGAGATCGTCTCGCGCGCCCGCGAGCACGACCTCATCGGTTATCTGGAGGCGGACCGCCGCTTCCACCTCGCGCTGCTCGCCCTCTCCGGGAACGAGCGGCTCGTCGAGACCGTCGGCGAACTGCGCAAGCGCTCCCGTCTCTACGGTCTGACCGGCCTCGACGAGGCGGGCAAGCTGGTCTCCTCGGCCGAAGAGCACGTCGAGCTCCTCGACCTGATGATCGCCGGGGACGCTCCCGGGGCCGAGGCGTGCATGCTCCGCCACCTCGGCCACGTCCGCTCCCTGTGGGCCGACACCGACGAGGGCGGTCCGAACTGATCCACCGGCACGGGGCCTACGCCCCCTCCGGCGGGACGATCGACCGCTTGAGGACCTTCCCCGTCGGTCCCTTCGGCAGCGCGTCCACGAACCAGATCCGCCGCGGGTACTTGTAGGGGGCGATCCGCTCCCGCACGTGGGTCCGCAGCTCGGCCGGGGAGAGCCCGCTGCCGGGCCGCAGGACCACTGCGGCGGCGATCTCCTGCCCGTGCACCGGGTGGGGAACCCCGAGCACCGCGGCCTCCGTCACGTCCGGGTGGAGGTGGAGGACCTCCTCCACCTCCCGCGGGTACACGTTGAACCCGCCGCGGATCACCACGTCCTTCACCCGGTCGACCACCCGGAAGTCGCCGACCGCGTCCCGGGTGCCGAGGTCACCGGTGTGCAGCCAGCCGTCCCGCACCGTCGCCGCGGTCGCCTCGGGGCGCCGCCAGTACCCCTTCATCACGTTGTGGCCGCGGATCACGATCTCGCCGACCTCGCCGTCCGGGACCTCCTTGCCGGCACGGTCGACCACGCGCATCTCCACGCCCTCGATCGGCACCCCGATCGTGCCGGGGGAACGCGGTCGGTCGATCCGGTTCACACAGGCCAACGGGGACGACTCGGACAGCCCGTACCCCTCCAGCACGGCGCAGCCGAAGTCCGACTCGAAGCCCGCCAGCACCGCCACCGGAAGGGGGGAACCACCGCACAGGCAGACCCGCAGCGAAGAGACGTCGTGCCGGGCCCGGTCCGGCTGCCCCAGCAGCAGCGCGTACATGGTGGGGACGCCGAGGAAGACCGTCACCCGGTCCCGGGCGATGACGTCCAGGGCACCCGCCGGATCGAAGCGGGCCACGAGGGTCAGACAACCCCCCTCGGACACCGTGCAGCCGAGCCCCATCACCTGTCCGAAGGAGTGGAAGAGCGGCAGCCCGCCGAAGACCACGTCCTCCGGACCGAGCCCCAGGACCCGCACCCCCTCGTCGACGTTGCGGCGGACGTTCCGGTGCGTGAGTTCCGCACCCTTCGGGGCCCCGGTGGTCCCGGAGGTGTAGAGCACGACCGCGGTGTCCCCGGGGGCACGGGCCGCGTCCACGGGCACGGGGGGCCGGTCCCCCAGGAGCGCGGTGAACGCCGCCGGTTCGACCGCCAGGTAGGGGGTGTCCGCCAGCCGTGCTCCCTCGGCCGCCTCCGCACCGTCCCGGTGCCAACCGAGGAGCAGCGCCGCCCCGGCGTCCGCCAGACAGTGCCGCACCTCGCCCGCGCGCAGCAGTGGATTGAGCGGGACCACGATCCCGCCCGCGCGCAGGATGCCGTAGTACAGCACGGCGAACAGCGGGTCGTTGGGCAGCGAGAGGGCGACCCGGTCACCGGAACCGACCCCGTGCGTCCGGAGCAGTGCGGCGGCCCGCCAGGCCAGTGCGTCGAGCGCACCGTACGTCAGTGCGTCGGCTCCGAGCCGGACCGCGGTCCGGTCGGGGTGCACCGCTGCGCTCCGGGCCAGCAGTGCGGGGACGGTACCGTCGTCGACGCTCATCAGAGGGGCTCCTTCGGGGCGGTTGGGGTCGGGCGCGGCAGTGGGGTGCGCGGCACGGTGACCGCGGTCAGCAGCAGCCCGTCGCGGACGAGCCACCGGCCGTGCAGGACCTGCGGGAACGGGGGGCCGTCCGGCCGGACCGGGGGAGGCGGCACCAGGATCCTGGCCCGGAACCGGCCGGCAGCGCCCCCGGACCGTCCCCCGCGTGCGCCGGCCCCGTCCCCCGCGCGCGCCGGTGCGCGGGGGACCGGGAGGTGACCGTGACCTCCGAGCCCTTGCTCCTCCCCGCGCACGGGGGCGTCGCCACGCGGGCCCTCCGCCGCCTCGTCGAGCCGCCATGAGGTGTCGGCGTCCTCGAAGCCGAGCCAGGCCCCGCCGTACCCGCTCCAGGCCTTGTAGACGGACTCCTTGGCGCTGAACAACAGGCGGTCCCAGCAGATGTCCGCCCGCCGTGCGGCGAGCACCCGCAGCCGTGCCCGCTCCGGCCCGAACGCCACCGCCCCGAGGACGCCCCGGGGCAGGGGCGCGTGCGGTTCTGCGTCGATGCCGAGCGCGAGCACGCGGTCGGCCGGCGCCACCGCCGCGCCCCGGAAGCCCATGCAGTGCGTGATGCTGCCGATCACGCCGACGGGCCACGCCGGTGCTCCGCGTCGCCCTCGCAGGAGCGGCGCCGGTGGCGCCCCCAGGGCGGCGAGGGCGCGACGGGCACAGAGCCGGGCCGTCGCGAATTCGCGGCGTCTGGCGGGCACGGCACGCGCCACCAGGGCTTCCTCCTCGGGGAACAGGTCCGCCGACTCCGCGTCGCCGGTTTCCTCCGCACAGCACGCCCGCCCGGCCAGCACCGCGTCGAGCAGCGGCGCCTTGCCGCCCCGCACGCTCACGCCCGGGCGCCCGACGCCGCGCCGTCGCGACCCCCGTGCCCGGAGGTCTCGGCCCCGGCCGCCGGGAAGCGGGCCCAGCTCGCGATCCGCTCCACCAGGCCCGCGTTGTGCCGGATCCAGCGGAAGTGGTCGAGTTTCCGACCGCCGGCATCCGCCGACCGGTAGCGCCAGCGCTCGATACGGGCCGACGGAAGCTTCCCGCACAGATGGTCCACGGCCCGCGGCGGTGCCAGGGCGTCGCCCTCGACGTCGACGGCGAGCACGGGCAGATCGACGTTCCGCAAGGCGGCCTCGTAGTCGGCGGCGGCGCCCCGGGCCCGGTACCGGCCGGTCCGCATCTGTCGGGCCCAGTCCCGCATCAGGCCCACGGACTCGCGCCCGCCGAAGCCGAACCGGTTCCCCGGCCAGTAACCGAGCAGCTCCGCGCCGGCCACGCACAGCAGGCTGCGCCCGAGCCAGCGCAGCCCCGGTCGGCGGTCCGACTCCGCTCCGAGCGCGCGCCACCAGGCCGAGCCGCTCGCGACCAGCACGATGCCGGCGAGGCGCGGTTGCCGGAGGCCGCAGTGCACCAGGCCGAGCTGGCCGCCGAGGCTGTGTCCCAGCAGCAGTTTCGGCGCGTCGGGGAAGGCCCGTTCGACGGCGTCGAGCACCGCGCCGAAGTCGTCCTCGACGAGCTCGCGGTAGCCGAAGCGGACCCCGCGCACCGGTACCGGGGTGCTCTCCCCGTGCCCCCGCAGGTCGGTCGTCACCACGGTCGCACCCCGCCGGTGCAGCGCCCGCACCAACGGGGTGTAGTGGCGGGCCGCCGTGCCCATCGCGGGGAGGACGACCACGACCGGTGCGGTGCGCTCGGGACGGGCCAGGGCCCGGACGACGAGCGCGGCACCGTCCGGAGCACTGAGCTCGGCGAGCACGGGGAAGGGAGGCGTCCTCGTCGTCATGTCCTCCCCCTCCCGTCCCGCGGCGCCCCGTGACCGCCCCGTGAAGTCCTCACCGTGCTCCGTTCCGTCCGCGCCGCGGTGCCCGCGTCATCCCGTGCGCTCGCCGGTCGCCGCCCCGGGGTCCTCCAGGCGCCAGCCGATCACGCCGGCCCCCCAGGTGACGCCCGCACCGAAGGCCGCCACGCCGAGCAGGCCCGTCGGGCCGAGCCGACCTTCCCGCCAGGCCTGGTGGAGGGCGAGGGGAATGGAAGCCGAGGAGGTGTTGGCGACCCGTTCGACGTTGAGGTAGAGCCGTTCCGGCGGGACGCCGAGCTCCTTTCCCACGGCCCGCACGATCCGTGCGTTCGCCTGGTGGGCCACGAACAGGTCGACGTCGGCGGCGGTCAGTTCCCGCCGGGCGAGGACGTCCCGGGTCGCCTCGCTCATCCGCTCCACGGCCTGGACGAAGATCTCCGGGCCGTCCATGCGGAGCTTCCGGTCGTACCGGTCGGCGTAGAGCAGCGGGATCAGGTTCCCGTCCGAGCCGAGCCGGAAGGCGGGCTCGGGAGCGCCCTCCGTGGCCGCCCCCACGTCCGCGAGGACCACCGCTCCGGCGCCGTCGCCGAGCAGCACCGCCGTCGACCGGTCCTCGTGGTCGGTGATCCTGGTCAGCGCTTCGGCCCCGCAGACCAGGACGGTGCCGGCCCGCCCCGACTCGATCAGCGCCACGGCGTGGTCGAGGGCGTACACGAATCCGGCACAGGCCGCGTGCAGGTCGAAGGCAGCCGCCCGGTCCGCGCCGAGCCGGGCGGCCACCTCCACGGCGAGCCCGGGCGTGGTCCGGTCGGGCGTCGTGGTCGCCACGACGACGTGCCCGACCTCCTGCGCCGTCCGTCCCGATCGGGCGAGGGCGGTCCGCGCCGCGGCCAGTGCCAGATCGGCGAGGTGCCCGTCCTCCGGAAGGAAGTGGCGCTGTCGGATGCCGGTTCGCTTGACGATCCATGCGTCGGAGGAGCCGATCGCGGCGAAGTGACTGTTGGGGACGGCACGTTCGGGAAGCGCCGAACCGATGCCGACGATCGTCGCGGTCATGAGGGGCCCTCCTTGCCGACGCGGGGCGGGGCGTCGGTCCCCGGGAGCTCGCCCAAGGCGTTCACCCCCATGCGGACGGCGTGCATCCCGCCATCCGCATGGACGATCTCCCCGGTGACGGTGGCCGCCAGGTCGGAGAGCAGGAACAGGACCGGGCCGACGAGCCGGGCCGGGTCGGCGCGACTCCAACCGAGCGGCGCCTCCTGCTCCCAGCGGTCGGCGATCCGGTCGAAGCTGCTGATGGCGCGTCCGGCCACGGTCTCCACCGGGCCCGCGGCCACGAGGTTGATCCGGATGCCGGAACGCCCCAGGTAGAGGGCGAGATAGCGGCAGACCGCGCCCAGCGTGGCCTTGCCGACCCCCATCCAGTCGTACCCGGGCCAGGCGCCCGACGCATCGAAGTCCAGCCCGACGACGCTGCCCCGGGCCGCGCCCCCGGCTCCGCCCTCGCGCAGCAGCGGAGCCAGTGCGGTGGTCAGGGAGTGCAGCGAGAACGCCGCCGTGCGCAGGGCGAGCGTCATGCTCTCGTCGGGGGTGGTGAGGAAGTTGCCGCTGAGCGCTGAGCGCGGAGCGGCGGCGATCGCGTGCAGGACGCCGTCGACCGCGCCCCAGCGGCGCTCCAGCTCCTTCGTGAGCGCGTTCAGGTCCTCGGGGCGCGTCACGTCCAGTTCGAGGACGTCGACCGGATAGGGGAGCCCGGAGGCCGCGGCTTCCGTGATCCGTCGGGTCCGTCCGAAGCCCGTCAACAGCACTTCCGCGCCCGCCTCCTGAAGCGCGCGGGCGGTGTGCCAGGCGATCGAGTCGTCGTTCAGGACGCCGGTCACCAGGTAGCGGCGCCCCGAGAAGCCGAGCAGGTCGGGAACGCCGTGGGGATCGCGGGAGGCGTGCATCAGGACCGTCCTTCCACGGCCAGCACCAGGGCCGCGTTGTGTCCGCCGAAGCCGAAGGAGGTGGAGAGCCCGAGGAACGTGTCCTCCCCCGCGCCGGGAGTGAGCTTGCGCGCCGTGCGGACCAGGTCGAGGCGCCCGAGCGCCGGGTCCGGCCGGCGCAGCCCCGCCGTCGGGGGCGCCACTCGGTGCCGCAGCGCCTGCAGCGTGACGATGGCCTCGACCGCGCCGGCCGCCCCGAAGAGGTGCCCGAGGGCGCCCTTGCTGGAAGAGAGGGGCAGTTCGGCGAGGGCCGCGGGCCCCAGGACGCCGCGCAGGGCCTCGCACTCCCAACGGTCGTTGAGCGCGGTGCCGGTGCCGTGCGCGTTCACGTACGCCAGCTCCCCGGGTGCCGCTCCGGCCTCCCGCAGCGCCAGCGCCACGGCCCGGCCCGCAGGCCCGCCGGAGGGGTCGGGCGCGGTGACGTGGTGGGCGTCCGAGGTCGCCCCGTACCCCCGCACGATGCCGAGGACCTCGGCCCCGCGCCGGGCGGCACCCGCGGCCGTCTCCAGGACGAGGACCCCGGCGCCCTCACCGATGACGAAGCCGTCCCGGTCCGCGTCGAAGGGACGGGGGGTTCCGCTCGGTGACAGGGCGCCGGCGTTCCCGAAGGCGGCGGCCACCAGCTCCGACGAGGACGCCTCCGCGCCGCCCGCGACGACGGCGTCGGCCGCTCCGGAAGCCAGCAACCGCATCCCCGCGCCCACGGCCTGGGCTCCGCTGCTGCAGGCCGATGCCACGCACAGGCTCTCGCCCCGGAAGCCGTGCCGCATGGAGAGGTGGGCGGCTGCCGCGTTCGCCATCATCTGCGGGACCATCAGCGGAGACACGAACCCGGCCCCCTCCCGCTCGTACACCTCCCGCTGTGCTTCGAAGGACGCCGTGCCCCCGAGGCCGCAGCCGATGACGCAGGCGACCCGGTCGGCCGGCCAGGGGGCCCGTTCGGTCCCCCGCTTCCCGGCCTGGACGAGGGCCTCCTCGGCCGCCACCAGCGCCAGTTGGGTGAACCGGTCGGTGCGGCGCACCAGGTTCCGCGGCAGGTGGTCGGTGGCGGTGAAGTCCGCCGGCCGCACGGACGGATGGTTCCCGGCGGCCGACGCGTCCCCGGCCACGCCCCGTTCGTGCAGCAGACGGGCCCCCACACCGAGCGGAGTGACCGCACCGAAACCGGTGACGACGATCGCCCCGCCCCGTCCCGGGTCACTCAACTCCGGCCTTCTCGCAGCAGAGTTCGAGGATCTGGCCGACGGTTTCGATGCCGTCGAAGTCCTTCGTGCGGACCGGCACGCCGAGCTCGCGCTTGACGGACTGTGCGAGCTCCACCATGTCCAGCGAGTCGATCTCCAGGTCGTCGAGCGCTGCCCCCGGCAGGACGTCGGCGGCGTCGACGCCCAGCTCCACGAGTGCCTCGGTGATGAACTGCTCGATGGCGGTGCGGTCCAGTGTCTCGGACATGACTCTCCCGTGCGGTGTCGTACGGCCGGATGGGGCGGGAAACGGACGGCGACCGGCAGGTGCCGCCGCCCGGAGGCTCGGGTCAGACGGTGAGCTTCGAGGCGTGGTACGGGGACCAGTGCCACTGGCGCCAGTAGCTCTCCGCGATGTCCACCCATTCCTCCAGGCGCGCGGCGCTGTCCAGGAAGCGGGAAGCACTGACCACCAGCCAGCTGTAGACGGCCTGGCTGTCGCGGCAGCCGTCGCACTCCCCGGAGGTGCAGCAGAACTGCAGCGACTCGTAGTCCGCTCCCCAGGCGGCGAAGCCGGGGATCACCGGGTTGCCGTTGGCGACCCGCTCCTCGTGGGCGGGGTGGTCGACGCTGAGGCTCGGGCAGACCTCGTACCCGAAGCGCGCCCCCCAGTGGGAAGTGCCGGTGACGAGGCTGCGGATGAAGTACGGGTGGCTGACCACGGCCTCCGGAAAAGCCTCCTTGACCCGCAGGGCCTCCTCCAGGACGCGTCGCTCGTTCTCGATCCGGATCGGACGGTCGGTCCCGTGCTCGCTGTAGAAGTTGAAGGTGACGATGTTGCCGTTCTCGGCGATCTTGCGCACGGTCGGTTCGAGGTACGGCAGTCCGGCCTCGGAGAGCGCGAAGATGAACAGGACCCGCGGATCGTCCCGGTAGTGGGAGAGCGCCGTGTCGAACAGGCCGGTGAACTTCGAGCCGTTCACCCGGATCGCGCGCAGGTCGTCGTCGAGCGGCCCCCCGCCGAAGATGCTGACGGCCACCGCGATCTGCTCGAAGCCCTGCACGGGCATCGGTCGCAGGCCGTTGGTCGAGATGGTGATGTAGGGCAGTTCCTCGACGAACGCCTCCACCCGACGCAGCACCAGGGTCGGCTCACCGCCGATCAGGGTCGCCTGGTTGACGCCCTCGTCCCGCAGCCGGCGGGCGAAGGCCCGGATCCGGTCCAGGTCCGACAGTTCCCGCACGGCCGTGTCGAAGCCGCCCTCGAAGTACCAGCAGCCCTTGCAGCGGATGTTGCAGTTGTTGGTGAGGTGGACCTCGCAGGAGCGCACCTCCCGTCCGAGCCGGCGCAGCCGGTGCAGCCGCTCGGCGAGGTCGGGACGTTCGGCCAGGAGGGCCGCGGTGCGCTCCTTCGCCTCGCGGCGACCGAGCGGACGGGGGGTGAGGGTCAGGGGGGTGGCCATGGCGGTGGGAACTCCTCGGTCGGGCTGCGGGCGGTGTTCTCTCGCTGTCTCGGGTCTCCCCGTGCCGGGCTACTCGGGGACCTTCAGACCGAGGTTCTCGATCCGCGGGGTGACCTTCGCCCGCCAGACGTCGCGGGCCTCGCCGTTGGTGGTCTGCCGGAGCCCGAAGCGGACGGCGAGCTTCGAGCGTTCCGACCGTGCGCTTCCGAAGATGCGGACGAACCCCGGCCACAAGCGGTCGAGGCCCTGCTGGAGCGCCTCGCGGCCTTCCTCGGTGCGGGCGAGGTTCCGACAGACCCGTGCGCCGTGCGCGATGTGGACCTTCTCGTCGAGGACGATCGTGCGCACCGCCTCGGCCCACGGCTTGTAACTGCTCTGCGCGAACTCGGAGATCATCACCATGGCGGTCTCCTCGCCGATGTACGAGAAGATCCCGCGCTCCGCCCAGGTGGTGCAGGTGTGGAACTCGTGGCCGGCGAACAGGTCACGGTCGGCGAGCCGCTGCTGCTCCATGTAGCCGGTGTCCACGCCTATGTCGGCCAGGATCCGCTTGCCGATCTTGTAGTGGTCGTACTCCTCGACGGCGCGCTCGGCACAGACCTGCCGCTCTTCCGCGTTCGGCGCGAGCGGCAGGAACACCTGGATGTAGTCATCGGCGCCCGAGAGTTCGCCTTCGGTATTCACGATCATTCCCCGGACCGCGATCTCGCGGTAGTCCTCGGGCATGGCGAGGAATTCCTCGGGGGTGCGGACGACGACTGCCTCGTCGACGGGAACGGAAGATGCCATGGTGACCCACTCGCCTCGCTCGCTCGACTACGACCCGGAAAACCGGACTGCGACTCGAAAGCCCAGACCCGTGAACCGAAATGCCAGCCCCGCCCCGATGGACTCCTGTCTCGACCGGCCCGAGTCCCGAGGGGCGCGCGTCTCGACCGGCCCGAGCCCCGAAAGGTTTTTGGCCTGAAAGGCTCGTGACCCGAAAGGCCCGCAACCCGAAGGTCGTAGCACCCGAAGGGTCCGTGAAGCGGAAGACCTCGCACATCGCGGAGGGCATCGCGGTGCACTTCGGTCGGTGGAACGGTTCGAACGCTATCCACGGCACGGCCGTCCATCAATGAGTCCCACGATCGGAATGGCCGATTTCCCAGAGGCATCCACGGCGCGGACGGAACCGTGCGACAAACGGCCCACGGCGCGTCGGACACGACGGCAAGGGAACGCCCGGCCTCCTTTCCCGGTACCGACCAGCGAGAGCGGGGAGGGGAGGGGAATCCTCCGAATGGGCCGTGCACGGCTGGATTCCCACGGACCGCAGTGTGGCCGGATCAGAACGGTGAAGAGCCGTGCGATGCACCGTGAAAGGAAGTTAACTCGGCCATCTGCGGCGGGAATCGAACGATCTGGACACGCTCCTGAATCTCTATATGCTGACGCCATGCTTCCTGCTGCCTCCGTGCCCGCGAACGCCACTCCCTCCACCCCTTCCGTGCCCGCGCCGGCCACGGCCTCCCGCCTGGCCAACGTCGGTTCGTCGCCCGTGCGGGAGATCCTGGCGCTCACGGCGAGGCCCGAGGTGATCTCGTTCGCCGGAGGGCTCCCGGCCCCCGAACTCTTCGACGTCGACGGGATCAGGGCGGCGTACGAGCAGGTCCTGAAGGACGCGCCACGGCAGGCGCTCCAGTACTCGACGACCGAGGGCGACCCCGGGTTGCGCACCGCCGTCGCCGCCCGGCTCACCGCACGCGGACTGCCCACGGAAGCCGATGACCTCCTCGTCACCACCGGCTCGCAGCAAGCCCTGACGCTGCTCACCACCGCCCTCGTCGAACCGGGCGGCGTGGTCCTCGTCGAGGACCCCTGCTACCTCGCGGCCCTGCAGAGCTTCGGGTTCGCCGGTGCCCGGGTCGTCCCGGTGCCCACGGACGACCAGGGCATCCTCCCGGAGGCCCTGGAGGAGATCGCCTCCCGCGAGCGGGCCACCCTCCTCTACCTGGTGCCCACCTTCCAGAACCCCACGGGACGGACCCTCCCCGACGAGCGCCGCGCCGCCGTCGCGGCGGCAGCCGCACGCCACGGGTTCTGGATCGTCGAGGACGACCCGTACGGCGAGCTGCGTTACGACGGCGAGCGCGTCCCCTGGATCGCGTCCCACCCCGCAGCGGCCGACCGCACCGTCCTGCTCGGCTCCTTCTCCAAGGTGATGGCCCCCGGGCTCCGACTCGGCTTCCTGCGCGCCCCCGCCGGGCTGCGCCGCGCCTGCGTGATCGCCAAGCAGGCCGCGGACCTGCACACCTCGACCATCGACCAGGCCGCTGCCGCGCGTTATCTGCAGGACAGCGACCTCGATGCGCACGTCGCGGTGATGCGCAGCGCCTATCGGGAACGCAGGGACGCGATGCTCGAAGGCCTGCCGGCCGCGCTGCCCGAAGGCAGCCGGTGGAACAGCCCGGAGGGCGGCATGTTCATCTGGGTGACCCTGCCCGAGGGGTACGACGCGACCGCCCTCCTGCCGATCGCCGTCGGCCACGAGGTGGCGTACGTGCCGGGGGCGCCGTTCTTCTGCGGGGAGCCCGACCCGGGAGCGATGCGGCTGTCGTTCACGACGCACTCGGCCGACGAGATCAAGGAAGGCCTCCAACGGCTCGCGAAGAGCTTCGTCCGATGAGGGACACCGAGCTCCCGGTGCGCGACCCGCAGACGGCCTCCGCGACCGTCGACGCCCTGTCACCGGACGAGCTGAACGCGCTCGTCCAACGGCAGTTCCCGGACTACGCGGTCTGCCGGGTCACCGAGGCGAACGGAAGTCGGCTCCTCATGGAGGCGGACGGGGCCGGACTCCGCACCCGGCCCGGCGGCACGATCTCGGGCCCCGAGCAGGCCGGGCTCGTCGACCTCGCCGCCTTCCTCCTGATCAATGCGCGGCTGGGCCGGTCCACCCCGATGGCCCTGACCACCTCCCTCCAGATCAGCTACCTCAACCGCCCCCGCCCCGGTCTGCTCCGCGTCCACGCCCGCATGGCCAAGTTCGGCCGGCGCCTCTGCGTGGTCCTCGCCGAACTGAGCGACGGAGCGGGCGATCTGGCCGCCTCGGCCACCGTCACGTACTCCGTCCCGCCACCGGACGCGGTCCGGAGAACCGGCTGACCCCCGCCCCGCCCCGTGTGCCGGCGGGTGCCCCGCTCGTGTCCCGCCCCGGCATCCGCACCATCGCCCCGTGTCGTTGTTGGGCCGAACGAGTGAGGAGCGGGAGGATGGGGCCATGAGTAGGTACGAGAGGTACGACGTCACCGACGAACAATGGGAGGGCCTCGCCCAGGTACTGCCCCTGCGCGGCCGTGACGAATGGCCGTCCAGGGTCGACCACCGCACGATCCCCGAGCAGTACGAATCCGCCGAGCAGCGCCGCATGGTCGTGCTCCGCGTGCAGGTCTTCGCCGACGCCCGTGAGGTCGCCGAGTACCTCATCGCCCAGATCCCGGTGCTCCTGGACCTGACGAGCGCGGACACCGACGTCGCCAAGCGGATCCTCGACTTCAGCAGCGGCGTCGTCTTCGGCCTCGGCAGCGGCATGCACCGCGTGGACCGGAACGTCTTCCTGCTGGCCCCGGCAGGCACGGAGGTCGAGGGCGCGGAGGGCGAGGAGGACGTCCTGGACGGCCGTACGGCCGGCGTCCCCCGATCGTAGGAAGGCCGCTTCGCCGTAACGGTTCGCCAGGGAGGGCTCCGCATACGGTCCGGGCATGGACCTCACCAGTGGCTCCGCGCTCGCCCACCCGCCGGACGAACGTCCCTCCGACGCCGTCCCCCCCTCGGCCGTGCCGCCTTCCCCCGCCCCTGCCGAACGGAACCCCGCGGGGTGCACCGGGGGCGCCGCGACGCGGACGCCGGAGCCCCGGGCGCACCGGGTTCCGGCTTCCGGAACCGGGGAGACCGGGTCCCGTGCCGACGGCCCCGGTCCCTCCGGGGGCCGCACGGTCGGACCGCGCGTGCCCGGAGCCCGCACGGGTGGCACCGACGCGTCCGGAGTCGTCACCGACGGACCCCACGCCTCCGTCCCCGCGGCGCGGGCCCCGCTCCCGTCGGAGGAACGGGACGGGAGCCCCGTCCCCCGGCCGGCCGTCACCGAGCTGCGGCTCTCCGCCTTCGCCGGACAGGGCACGGCCGTGCACCCGCTCGGACCGGTCACGCTCTTCACCGGCCCCAGCGGCAGCGGCAAGTCCACCACCCTCCGGGCGTACGAGGCCCTGGCCCGGCTCGGTGCCGGCGATCCGCTCGACGCGGCGTTCCCCCGCGCCGCCGACTGCATCCCCGAACGCGCCAGGCCCGATGCCCAGGGCAGGCGCGGCTTCCGCATCGGATGCACGGTCGACGGACCCGAAGGGCCCGTGCACCTGGACCTCGCCGTGCAGGCCGAGCCGCACCTGAGGATCGTCGGTGAGCGGCTCACCCGCAGGGGGCGCACCCTGTTCGCCACCGCGCTCCGCGACCCCGGCCGCAACACCGTCCAGGCCGAGTGGCACACCGCGGGAGCCGTTCCCGTCACCCGCGCCCCGTTCCCCGACGACCTGCTCGGCACGGCGCTCCTACCGCTGAGGGTCGCGGGCAAGACGCAGGGGCAACGGGAAGTCCTGGCCGCCGCGGAGCAGATGGTCATCGGACTGCGGTCCGCCTTCGCCTGCGACCCCAGGCCCGAAGGGATGCGGGCCCCGGTGCCGCCCGGGGAAGGGCGGCTGCGGCGCGGCTGCGGCAACCTCGCCGAGGTCCTGCACCGCACCCACACGGACTGCCCCCGCCGCCACCAGCGCCTCGCCACCGTCGCCGGAGCGGGCTGTGCGGGGCCCGTCACCGGCCTCGGCGTACGGCAACTCCCGGACGGCACGGTCCGGGCGGTCCTCGAACGCGGCGATCGACCCGCGACCCCGCTGGGTCGCCTCGGCAACGGCGAGCTGCGCTATCTGGCGCTCGCGCTGACCCTGCTCACCGGTCCCGGCGTCCTCGAAATGGACCGGATCGCCGAAGTGCCGGACGCCATGCAGGGCCTGACGGTGCTCACCGACGGCCTCGACCGGGAGCTCGACGGCCGGCAGACGGGGGAACTGCTGCGGCTCGCGGCGGACATCGCGGCCGACGGTCACATCCGGCTGGCGGGCACGGTCGGGGAACGGGCGGCGGGGCAGGCGCGGCTGACGCCCGGCGTGACGGTGGTAGACCTGTGCGGATGACGGACAACGACGTATCGGCACTGCAGCGCAGACTGGTCGACTTCGCGGCGGCCCGGGGGTGGCAGCCCCACCACACGCCCAAGAACCTGGCGGCGGCCCTCAGTGTGGAGGCCTCCGAACTCCTGGAGATCTTCCAGTGGTTGACGCCCGAGCAGGCGGAGCGGGTGATGGAGGAACCCGAGTCGGCGCACCGGGTCGCCGACGAGGTCGCGGACGTGCTCGCCTATCTGCTCCAGTTCTGCCAGGTGCTCGGGGTCGATCCGCTGGTGGCGCTGGCGGCCAAGATCGACCGGAACGAGGTCAGGTTTCCGATCCGGGGGCCGGGCGGAGGGGGCGAGGAGGGGGGAGCGGGCGAAGATCGTCACTCTTCGGAGTGATCGACTTTTCCCCGTTCGGCTTCCTGTCCACAGATTTCCGAATTCCCCTGGTGTTGGGGCTCAGATCGCCTCACTCTGGGTAGTGGAGTCAGTGGGAAGTAAGTCGTATGAACGGGGGCGGTGTTGATGGATGCGGAGCGACTCATCGCGCTCGGCCGGCGGGCGCTGGCAGAGAGCGGGACCGCGCAGGACATCGTGGCGGAGGCCTGGCAGGCCCAGGCCCTCGCCCAGGCCATAGGGAGTCGTCTCGCGCTCTGCGGGCCGCTGGAGCTGCGCGGCGAGGCGCGGGGTCTCAGCGAGGTCGGCGAGTACCCGGTCTGGGGGGCCGACGGGCCGCGTGCGGCCCGACTGACCGAAGTGGCCGACCCCTGGCAGACGTTGGCCGCGTTGGGGGACCTCTTGGGAGAGGTGGGGATCGCGCTCGTGGGGGTGGCCTGTGCCACCGACGAGGAGGCGCTCTATTGGCAGTGCATCGAGGCGATCGATGCCGCCGACGAGTCGAGCGACCGGGTGCGGGGGATGCTGCGGCGCCTCGCCGTGCGGGACGGGGAGCGGGCCCGTCCGCCCGACCCCGCCCGGGGGAGAGCAGGCCCGGGGCGGGGCCGGGGCGCATCGTGGTAGCCCTCTTCCGGCTGGCGCCGATCGGAGGCAGGAGCTTGTGCCGGCGCCACTTCCGGTCGTACGGCGCGTGCGCGGGCCGCCCGGGCGTACCGGCCTCGCCCCCACGTCGTCCGGGCCCGTGGGCTCGGGGGTGGTGCCGTCCGGGGTGGACGCACGCCTCTGGGGGCGGGTGCCGAGGCGACGGCAGCGGCGGATCAGCGCTGCTCGTCGCCGAGGTGCTGGTGCCCGGGGTCGTTCTGGAGCGGGCCGGTGTGCCGCTCGGAGGTGGACTGGAGGTCGGCGTCCAGCTGGGAGAGGTCGGCGGAGAGCGCCGCCATCAGTTCCTCCATCTGCTGGAGCAGCCCCTTGGGGGCACCCGTGCCCTGCTGCTCGGGCACGGACTGCGACACCGGTTGTTCGGGTACGGCCTGCTCCGGCACGGCTTCCTGGGACATGGCGGCCTCCTCGGCCCGGGCCCCGCCGCCGAGGACGGGGTCGTGAGAGAGCGACGCACCGGCAGCGGCCGCCGGCACGCGGGCCGGGCGGTCCGGCTCCGTCCGAGCCAACGACGGGTGCCGGGCCCCGGTCACTGGCCAGGGCGAACGGGGCCCGCCAAGGGGTCGGATATTCACCCGACCGAGCCGGGGCGGCCGAGGGGCTGACGGTGGGGTTGACACGCACCCGACGGTGCAGGATGGAGGCATGGATCTTCGCATTTTCACCGAACCCCAGCAGGGGGCGGACTACGACACCCTCCTCTCGGTGGCCCGGGCCACCGAGGAGCTCGGATTCGACGCCTTCTTCCGCTCTGACCACTACCTCAGCATGGGGGCCGCCGACGGTCTGCCCGGACCGACCGACGCCTGGATCACCCTGGCGGGTCTGGCCAGGGAAACCAAGAGGATCCGACTCGGCACCCTGATGACCGCCGGGACCTTCCGACTGCCGGGAGTCCTCGCCATCCAGGTCGCCCAGGTGGATCAGATGTCCGGAGGCCGTATCGAACTGGGGCTGGGGGCGGGGTGGTTCGAAGAGGAGCACAAGGCCTACGGCATCCCCTTCCCGAAGGAGAAGTTCGGCCGTCTCGAAGAGCAGTTGGAGATCGTCACCGGTCTGTGGGGGACCGAGGTCGGAAAGCACTTCAGCTATGAGGGGGCGTACTACCAGCTCACGAACTCGCCCGCGCTGCCGAAGCCGGCACAGTCGAGGGTCCCGGTGCTGATCGGTGGACACGGCGCGAGTCGCACCCCACGGCTCGCCGCACGGTACGCGGACGAGTTCAACATCCCGTTCGCCTCCATCGAGGACAGCGAGCGGCAGTTCGGGCGGGTCCGGGCCGCAGCCGCAGCCCACGGTCGGGCGCCCGACGACCTGGTGTACTCCAACGCCCTGGTCGTCTGCGTCGGCAAGGACGACGCCGAGGTGGCCCGTCGTGCCGCGGCCATCGGCCGGGACGTCGCGGAGCTCAAGGCGAACGGGCTCGCGGGCTCGCCCGCCGAGGTCGTCGACAAGCTCGGGAGGTACGCGGCGATCGGTTCCTCCCGGGCCTACCTCCAGGTCTTGGACCTGGAGGACCTGGACCACCTGGAGCTGATCTCCGCCCGGGTCCGGTCACAGTTGGATTGAGGGGGCGAGTCCGATGAAGCCGGTCCGCACGCTCGCGGAAGCCCTGGGCGCGGGGACGCTCGTCCTCGACGGAGGGCTGTCCAACCAACTGGAGGCGCAGGGCTGTGACCTCTCCGACGGGCTCTGGTCCGCGCGGCTGCTCAGCGACGGCCCCGAGCACATCGAGGCGGCCCACACGGCGTACCTGCGGGCCGGTGCCCGGGTCTTGATCACTTCCAGCTACCAGGCCACGTTCGAGGGGTTCGCCCGGCGCGGAGCGGGCCGGGAGCGGGCGTCACGCCTGCTGGCCAGGAGCGTGGAACTGGCCCGGGCGGCTGCCCGGGGCACGGCGGAGGACGTGTGGGTCGCCGCGTCCGTGGGGCCGTACGGGGCGATGCTCGCGGACGGCAGCGAGTACCGGGGGAGGTACGGGCTGTCCGTGGGGGCGCTGGAGAAGTTCCACCGGCCCCGGATCGAGGCCCTGGTCGCGGCGGAGCCCGACGTCCTCGCCCTGGAGACCGTCCCCGACGTGGACGAGGCGGAGGCGTTGCTGAGGGCCGTCGAGGGGTGCGGGGTGCCCGTGTGGCTCTCCTACACGGTTGCCGACGGGCGGACCCGGGCCGGGCAGGACCTGGCGGAGGCCTTCGCGGTCGCGGCGGGGAACGAACAGGTCGTGGCCGTCGGGGTGAACTGCTGCGGCCCGGCGGACGTGGAGGCCGCCGTGGAGCTCGCCGTGGCCGTGACCGGGAAACCGGGCGTGGCCTATCCCAACAGCGGCGAGCGCTGGGACGCCCGGGAGCGCCACTGGCGCGGGGAGACCGCCTTCGCCCCTTCCCTGGCCATCGGGTGGGTCGGCTCCGGCGCCCGACTCCTCGGAGGCTGCTGCCGCGTCGGCCCGCCGACGATCAGCGCCCTCGCCACCGTGCTGGGCAGGGGCGGTGGTGCCCGCGCCGATTGAACGGGACGTGGGCTTCCGGCCACGTGAAAATGCCTGGCCGGGCCGAGGAGGGCGCACGATACTCGACAGCGTGTTCCTCACGATCAGTGCCACCGGCACCCCTGAGCGACCTGCGACCGATCTCGGCTTCCTGCTGCACAAGCATCCCGACCGGGCGCAGGCATTCTCCACCTCCCACGGCACCGCCCACGTCCTGTACCCGGAGGCGAGCACCGAGCGGTGCACGGCGGCGCTCCTCCTGGAAGTGGACCCCGTGGCGTTGGTGCGCCGCGGCAAGGGCAAGGGGAGGGGCGGTGCTCCGGACGCTGCGCTCGCACAGTACGTGAACGACCGCCCCTACGCCGCCTCCTCGCTGCTCGCGGTCGCACTCGCCCGGGTGTTCAAGACGGCGCTGCACGGCGAGTGCAAGGCGCTGCCCGAGCGGGCTGCTGCGCCGCTCCCGCTGCGGATCGAGGTGCCTGCGCTGCCCGCCCGCGGCGGTCCCGCACTGGTGCGGGCGCTGTTCGGTCCGCTGGGCTGGGACACGGTGGACGCCGAGCCGGTGCCCCTGGACGAGGAGTTCCCCGAGTGGGGTGACTCGCGGTACGTACGGCTGGTCCTGGAGGGCGAGCTGCGGCTCGCGGACGCCCTCAACCACCTGTACGTCCTCCTGCCGGTCCTTGACGACGCCAAGCACTACTGGGTCGCCCCCGATGAGGTCGACAAGTTGCTGCGCGCCGGTGACGGCTGGTTGGCCCGGCACCCCGAGCAGAAGTTGATCACCGCGCGCTACCTCTCGCGGCGCTGGGGCCTGACCCGTGAGGCGACGGAGCGGCTCGAACTGGTGCGGCTCGCCGAGGCGGAGGGGCTGGACGTCGAGGACGTCGACAACGCCGTCGACGAGGCGAGCGACACGGAGGAGCGTCCGGTGCCGCTCGCCGAGCAGCGGAGGGCGGCGATCCTGGCTGCACTCGCCGCTGCCGGGGCCAGTCGTGTGCTCGATCTCGGTTGTGGCCAGGGGCAGTTGGTGCAGGCCCTGCTCAAGGATCCGCGCTTCGCCGAGATCGTGGGCGTCGACGTGTCCGTGCGGGCCCTGGGCGTGGCCGCGCGGCGACTGCGCCTGGACCGGATGGGAGAGCGGCAGGCTGCCCGGGTGACGTTGGTGCAGGGCTCCTTGACCTATACCGACAAGAGGCTGGGCGGTTATGACGCGGCCGTGCTCAGCGAGGTGATCGAGCACCTGGACCTGCCGAGGTTGCCGGCCCTGGAGCACGCGGTCTTCGGCTCGGCCCGGCCCCGTACGGTCATCGTGACCACGCCGAACGTCGAGTACAACGTGCGGTGGGAGTCGCTTCCGGCCGGGAGCGTCCGGCACGGGGACCACCGCTTCGAGTGGACCCGCAAGGAGTTCTCGGGCTGGGCGACGGGCGTTGCCGAGCAGTACGGGTACGAGGTCGGTTTCCGGTCCGTGGGCCCGGACGATCCGGAGGCCGGGCCGCCGACCCAGATGGCCGTCTTCAGCCGCAGCGGCGCGAGCGCCGAGGACGGGACGACGGAGAACGAGACCGTGGAGAGCGAGAGCGAGAGCGAGAGCGTGGAGGACGAGACCGTGGAGAACGGGACCGTGGAGAACGGGACCGCGAAGGAGGTCGTGGCATGACCCGCACCCTGCCCGTGACCGACCTGTCCCTCGTGGTGCTCGTCGGCGCCACCGGTTCCGGCAAGTCCACCTTCGCCCGGCGCCACTTCAAGCCGACCGAGATCGTCTCCTCCGACTTCTGCCGCGGGCTCGTCGCCGACGACGAGAACGACCAGTCGGCGAGCAAGGACGCCTTCGACGTGCTGCACTACATCGCGGCCAAGCGCCTGGCGGCGGGGCGGCTGACCGTCGTCGACGCCACCAACGTGCAGCCGGAGGCACGGCGTCAGCTCGTCCGGCTGGCCAGGGACCACGACGTGCTGCCGATCGCGATCGTCCTCGACCTGCCCGAGGAGGTGTGCCGCACCCGCAACGCCGCCCGGCCCGACCGGGCGGACATGCCCGCGCACGTCATCCAGCGCCACCGCCGGGAGCTGCGCCGTTCGCTGCGGGGCCTGGAACGCGAGGGCTTCCGCAAGGTCCACGTGCTGCGTTCGGTGGCGGAGGTCGAGGCCGCCGAGGTCGTCCTGGAGCGCCGCTTCAACGACCTGCGGCACCTCACCGGCCCCTTCGACGTCATCGGCGACGTCCACGGCTGCCGCTCCGAGCTGGAGGCCCTGCTGGCCAAGCTCGGTTACGAGGACGGCCACCACCCCGAGGGGCGAACGGCCGTCTTCGTCGGTGACCTCGTCGACCGGGGGCCCGATTCGCCGGGCGTCCTGCGCAGGGTCATGGGGATGGTCGCCTCGGGCGACGCGCTGTGCGTCCCCGGCAACCACGAGAACAAGCTCGGCCGGTGGCTCAAGGGCCGGAAGGTCCAGGAGACGCACGGGCTGGCCGAGACGATCGCGCAGTTGGGGCGCGAGCCGGAGGAGTTCCGTTCCCAGGTGGCGGAGTTCATCGACGGGCTCGTCAGCCACTACGTCCTCGACGGCGGGAAGCTGGTCGTCTGCCACGCCGGGCTGCCGGAGAAGTACCACGGCCGCACCTCCGGACGGGTCCGTTCGCACGCGCTGTACGGGGACACCACGGGCGAGACCGACGAGTTCGGCCTGCCGGTGCGCTACCCCTGGGCGGAGGAGTACCGGGGGCGGGCCACCGTCGTGTACGGACACACCCCGGTGCCGAACACCTCCTGGATCAACAACACCCTCTGCCTCGACACCGGCGCCGTGTTCGGCGGGAAGATGACCGCGCTGCGCTGGCCCGAGCGCGAACTCGTCGACGTGCCGGCCGAGCGCGTCTGGTACGAGCCGGCCCGCCCGCTCGTCACCGAAGCGCCCGGTGGACACCAGGGGCGTCCCCTGGACCTGGCCGACGTGCACGGGCGACGGACCGTGGAGACCCGCCACCACGGGAACGTCGCGGTGCGCGAGGAGAACGCCGCGGCGGCCCTGGAGGTGATGAGCCGGTTCGCGATCGACCCGACGCTGCTCACCTACCTCCCGCCGACGATGGCGCCGACCGCCACCTCCCGGGAGGAGGGCTATCTGGAGCACCCGGCCGAAGCCTTCGCCCAGTACCGGGCGGACGGCGTCGAGAGGGTCGTGTGCGAGGAGAAGCACATGGGGTCCCGGGCCGTGGCGCTGGTCTGCCGGGACGCCGCAGTGGCCCGCGAGCGGTTCGGAGCCTCCGGGGCGACGGGCGCCCTGTACACCCGTACCGGACGCCCCTTCTTCGACGACCGGAACGTCACCGAGGAGGTCCTCGACCGGCTCAGGACGGCGATCGGTGCGGCCGGAACCTGGAGCGAGCTCGACACGGACTGGCTGCTGTTGGACGGCGAGCTGATGCCGTGGTCGCTCAAGTCGGCGGGGCTGCTGCGCAGCCAGTACGCGGCGGTCGGTGCGGCCTCCGGCGCGGTTCTTCCGGGAGCGGTCGACGTCCTGGAGCGGGTGTCGGCCCGCGGCGTCGACGGGCTCGAAGGGCTGCTCGCCCGGCAGCGGGAGCGGGTGACGGACGCGGCGGCCTTCACCCGCGCGTACCGCAGGTACTGCTGGCCGACCGAGGGGTTGGAGGGCGTGCGGTTCGCCCCCTTCCAGCTGCTCGCGGCCCGCGGGCGATCGCTGGCGGCCCTCCCCCACGACGAACAGTTGGCCCGCATCGACCGGCTCGTCGAGCACGATCCGACCGGACTGTTGCAGGTCACCCGTCGGCTCCTCGTCGACACCGGAGACGGGGCGTCGGTCCGTGCGGGGGTCGACTGGTGGTTGGAGATGACGGAGGCCGGCGGCGAGGGCATGGTCGTCAAGCCGCTGGCAGCGCTCGTCCGCGATGCCGGGGGCAGGCTCGGACAGCCGGGCGTGAAGGTGCGGGGCCGGGAGTACCTGCGGATCATCTACGGCCCCGAGTACACCCGCCCGGAGAACCTGCAGCGCCTGCGCCAGCGCTTCCTCGGCCACAAGCGGTCGCTCGCGCTGCGCGAGTACGCCCTGGGGCTGGAAGCCCTCGAACGGCTCGCTGCCGACGAACCGCTCTGGCGGGTTCACGAGGCCGTCTTCGCGGTTCTCGCCCTGGAGTCCGAGCCGGTCGACCCGAGGCTCTGAAGGCGCCGGCGGCCGGGGCCCGCGCGGGCCCCGGGGCGGGGGCGCCGGGTGCCGTGCTCCGGACCTGCGGGTTCGACGGCCCCGGCGCCCCCGTGCGCGGTGTCGCCGACCGGTGGTGGTGTGCACCGCGGGGGCCGGTGGACGCCTGCGGGGGCACGGAGGAATCCGTCGGGTTTCCCCGCCCGGGGCGCAGGGGGCCGGAAGTCGGCGCTCCCCTGCGCCCCCCGTGCTCGTTGACGCATTTCTCCAGGACCCTCTAGCGTTCTTCACCCCGCAATGTGACGCAGCATCAACAGTGTTGCGGGGCAAGGCATGTGGGAGGGAAAGGGTGTGCACCGGCTGACCACCGGCGGGCGGTTCCTCCCGGAGGGCTCGCGGACGATGCGGGGGTGGGTGTCGGTGACTCTCTTCGGACGGGACCGCTCCTTGCCCCGTGCTCGCCTCCCGGTCGATCGGGGCCCGCGCAGCCCCACCCGTACGGCCGAGGCGGTGGCCGCCGGCCCGTTCCGTCGTTCCCCCGTCCCCGTCCCCGTTCCCGTCCCCGCTGCCGTTGCCGGACGGGCCCCGCGACCGTCCGCACGGGGGACCGGCCGCCCCGGCGGACACCCGGCGGGCACCCGGCGGACAGGTCCCCGCCGGGTGGGCAGAGGACCCCGTCGCCGTCGCGCAGGGCGGCAGGTCCGGACGCACGCACCGTCACGGCACCACACCCAGGGAGTCCGAGAGTGATCAGTGCGGGAGAGAACGCGCCAGCGGGCGGGATCCGCCGGTTCGTCGTCTTCGGCCGCCCCTGCGGCTCCGCGACCCCGGACGCGGCCGAGGAGGAGCGGCACCGGGCCGGTCTGTACGCCGCCTTCGACGAGGCGTACGGCTCCGTGGGCGTCGAACCGGGCACCTTCCACCAGGAGGAGCGGGGGGACGGCGTCCTCGTCGCCCTGCGCCCCGACGTGTCGCCGACCCTGATGGTCGGACGGTGGATCGACACCCTCTACGAGAGCCTGCGCACCCACAACGCGGGTCGGCCCGGACGCCTGCGGCTGCGGATCGGCATGAACGCAGGGCTCGTCGCCCGGGACGCACGGGGGCTCGTCGGGCGGGCGGTGGACCGCGCCGCCCACCTGTGCGACAGCGTCCCGGCCCGGCGGATCATGGCGGAGAGCCCGGAGGTCGACCTGCTCGTCGTCGTCTCCGACTGGCTGTACGCGAACGTGGTCGTCGAGGGGGGACGGTACGTCGAGCCCGGCCACTACCGGCCGGCCCGCATCCGGACCGCGGAAACCGACGAGACCGCGTGGTTCCACGTGCCGCGCAGGGCCGTCCCGCCGCTGCCCGCTCCCGAAGGGGGAACGGATGCGTCCGGGGAGAAGCGCATGGTGGCCGGGTGGCCACGGGCCGGTACCGGGCCGCTGCGGGAGGACGACCGGACGTCCCGGGCCGGGGACGGGAAGCGCCACCGCCGTGCCGGGGGCGAACTGGTCGACCCCCTCGGCGACACCGTCCCCGAGGGGGTGGCCGGCACGTCCGAGGGCCCGGGGGCGGGCGAGCCGGGATGAGAGGTCGAGGCGCCCCCCACCGGACCGCCCGTCGGTGTCCCGGCCCCTCCGGGACCGTCACGGGCACGTGTTCGTCCCGGGGCGCCGGGGAGGAGTCGTCCCGGGTCGCCGGGGAGGTGCGGGCCCCGAAGAGGCGCCCGCCTCCTTGCCGTGACGGGCCGCACCGGGGCACGAGGGCTTCCGCCCGTGCCGTCCCGCGGTGCGGCGCGGTGACCGGGGACCGGCCCGAGGCGCTCGGCGAACGGGCCCGGGGCCGTCACCCCCGTCGGACGCAAGTGCGGTGCGCCACGGGGGGAACGCCGTGACGGAAGGAGCGAACCGATGACCGGGCCCGAGCAGAGCGGGGACGCGCGGCCGGACGGGCGGGAACGGGGGACACGGAGCCGGGAGCGGCGGCGCACGACGGCCACCGGCCGGGCCGCCTCCGGGCGTCCGCGCGGCCCCCTCGTCGGCGAGTACGCGCCGCCGTACCGGCGCCGGAGCGGTCGGGTCGCCGCCGTGCTCCTCTACCGCAACGGTGGTCACCGGGTGGTCTGGCCGGACCGCACCGAGGACGTCAACAAGCCGGTGTTCGGCTCCCCCTACACCGTCTTCGAGGTCAGGCTCGGTCGCCACGTCACCGAGTTCCGGCTCCGACTGCCCGCCGCCGGGGACGGCGTCTTCTTCGACGCGCTCGTCAAGGTCCAGTGGAGGGTGACCGACCCGCGCCTCGTCGTCCGGGAGCAGGTGGAGGACGTTGCCGAACTGCTCCACGACGAACTCCTCGACGGACTGCGCAGGCTGTCGAGGAGGTTTCGGATCACCGACGCGGAACGCGCCGACGAGGTCGTCCGTGCGGAACTCGCCGCCGGACGGCTCGGTTTCGGCCGGGACCTCGGACTGTGGACCCGTGTGCACGTCTTCATCGACCTCGACGAGTCCGTCAAGGCCGAGGTGTCCCGGCGCGACCGGGCCGGTGTCACCATGGAGGCCGACGAACGCGTCGCCGAGGCGGAGCGACGGAGGAGGGCCGCCGACCGCGCCCTCATCGCCGACCGGGCCCGGGAGATGGAAGCCCTCTTCCGCCGCGGTGACCTCGCCCAGATCGCCCACCACATGGCGATGCACCCCGACAAGCAGTGGGAGATCCGCACCCAGCTCCAGCGGGAACGGCGCGAGGGCCGGGAGGACTACCTCGCCGTCGTCGACCGGCTCCTGGACAGCGGGGTCCTGGAGCGGCACGACATCGGCGAGCAGGCGTACCAGGTGTTGACGTACCTCCGGTCCCGGAGCGACGCCCCTCCCGGCGGCGCCGGCGACCGGAGTCCCGCGCCCCCGGACGGTTCCGCCCCGCGACCGCGGGAACTGACCGAGGGGCGCCCCGAGCAGGCCCTCCCGGACGGGGGCGTCGGGCACGGCGACGTCCCCCGCGACCCCCGGGTCCACGAACCGACCCGGGTCGAGTCGTGCACCGAACGGGAGCGGGAGGGAGAGGGAGAGGGGGAGGGAGGCCGGAGGCGGCTCCGGGGCCACCGGGAGGGCGGCCACGGCCGGTACGAGCAGCACGACCCGTACGAGGGCACCGACCCGTACGACCGGAACGGCTACGACCGCAACGACCGGTACGACCGTGACGATCCGTACGACCGGGAGGGGCGGGACGGGGCGGGCCGTCCCCCGCGCCGCACCGGGAACGCCCGACCCGCCCGCCCCGGCGTCGACTTCGACGACTGGGACGACGAATGAGCACGGCCGTGACCGGCTCCGTCCCCGACGGCGTCCGGGCGCCCGCATCGGTGTCGCGCGAGGAGGTGCGGTTCGGGGCTCCGGTCCGCGCTCCGGGCGCACCGGGTCGCAGGGGAACCGTGGTTTCCCGTGCCGTGCTGCTCATCGGCGCTCCGACGGCCGCGATCGTCCTGGTCGGCGTGGCCCGGTGGACCACCTGACACGGGTGCCCCGCTCCGTCAGGATGGGGCGCATGGGATTCCAAGTCGATTCCGAGACCGGGCGGCTGCGCCGTGTCATCCTGCACCGGCCCGATCTGGAGCTGAAGCGGCTCACGCCGACCAACAAGGACGCTCTCCTC
Source organism: Streptomyces sp. NPDC058872 (assembly GCF_042743065.1). Taxonomy (NCBI): domain Bacteria; kingdom Bacillati; phylum Actinomycetota; class Actinomycetes; order Kitasatosporales; family Streptomycetaceae; genus Streptomyces; species Streptomyces sp. NPDC058872. The sequence continues at coordinate 40,471 of NZ_JBHYMK010000044.1, read as the reverse complement.
TTCGACGACGTCCTCTGGGTGCGGCGGGCCCGGCAGGAGCACGACGGCTTCGCCGACGTGCTGCGCGACCGGGGGGTGGAGGTGCACCTCTTCGGGGACCTGCTGCGGGAGTCCTTGGAGGTGCCCCCCGCGCGTGCACTCGTCCTCGACCGGGTCTTTGACGAGAAGGAGTACGGTCCGCTCGCCGCCGACCACCTCCGGGCCGCCTTCGACGCGCTGGACGCCGCCGCCTTGGTCGAAGCGCTCGTCGGGGGCATGACGAAGCGGGAGTTCCTGGCGGTGCACCGGGAGCCGACCTCGGTCCGCTTCCACGCCCTCGACCTGGACGACTTCGTCCTCGGACCGCTGCCGAACCACCTCTTCACCCGTGACACCTCGGCCTGGGTCTACGACGGGGTCTCCATCAATGCCATGCGCTGGCCGGCCCGGCAGCGGGAGACGGTGCACTTCGAGGCGATCTACAAGCACCATCCGCTGTTCACGGGTCCGGAGGCGGGTTCCTTCCACCACTGGTCGGAGGGGCAGGCGGACTATCCCTCGACCATCGAGGGCGGCGACGTCCTCGTCATCGGCAACGGCGCCGTGCTCATCGGGATGAGCGAGAGGACCACGCCGCAGGCCGTGGAGATGCTGGCCCGGCGGATGTTCGCGGCCGGTTCGGCGCGCACGATCGTGGCCCTGGACATGCCGAAGCGACGTGCGTTCATGCACCTGGACACGGTGATGACGATGGTCGACCAGGAGACGTTCACCCAGTACGCAGGGCTCGGCATGCTCCGCTCCTACACGATCGAGCCCGGCGACGCGGGGCAGTCCCTGCGGGTCACCGACCACCCGCCGGAGCAGATGCACAGTGCGATCGCAGCGGCCCTGGGGCTCCAGGACATCCGGGTGCTCACGGCGACGCAGGACGTGCACGCGGCCGAGCGCGAGCAGTGGGACGACGGGTGCAACGTGCTGGCCGTGGAGCCGGGAGTGGTCGTCGCGTACGAGCGGAACGTCACGACCAACACCCATCTGCGCAAGCAGGGCATCGAGGTGATCGAGATCCCCGGCAGCGAACTGGGGCGGGGGAGGGGCGGTCCGCGCTGCATGAGCTGTCCGGTGGAGCGGGACGCGGCCTGAGGGGCCAGGGCCAGGGCCAGGGGCCGGGGGCCCGGACGGGGCGTCGACGGCACGCCCACAGGGCCCGGAGCGGGGCCGGGCGGCCGGGGAGGACGAAGGGGCTGTATAGAAATGTTGTTGTGTGTATAGACTTCCATCGTTCGTCCGTCGCCCCCGACCGTACCCAATGGAGCGCTTCCCATGGCCACTGACCTCATCGGCCGCCACTTCCTCAAGGAGCTGGACTTCACCGCCGAGGAGTTCCGCGGCCTGATCGCGCTCGCCGCCGAGCTCAAGGCGGCCAAGAAGGCGGGCGCCGAGGTCCAGCAGTTGCGCGGGAAGAACATCGCGCTGATCTTCGAGAAGACCTCCACCCGCACCCGCTGCGCCTTCGAGGTCGCGGCCGCCGACCAGGGTGCCTCCACCACCTATCTGGACCCGTCCGGCTCGCAGATCGGCCACAAGGAGTCGGTCAAGGACACCGCCCGGGTCCTCGGCCGGATGTTCGACGGCATCGAGTACCGGGGGGACAGCCAGGCGAACGTCGAGGAGCTCGCCATCCATGCGGGCGTACCCGTCTTCAACGGGCTCACCGACGACTGGCACCCCACCCAGATGCTGGCCGACGTGCTCACCATGACCGAGCACGTGGACAAGCCGATCGACGGGATCTCCTTCGCCTACCTGGGTGACGCCCGCTTCAACATGGGGAACTCCTACCTGGTCACCGGTGCCCTGCTCGGCATGGACGTCCGGATCGTCGCCCCGAAGGCGTACTGGCCGGCCGAGGAGGTCGTCACGGCCGCCCGGGGGCTCGCCGGGGCCAGCGGCGCCACGATCACGCTCACCGAGGACGTGTCCGAGGGGGTCGACGGTGCCGACTTCGTCGTCACCGACGTCTGGGTCTCCATGGGTGAGCCCAAGGAGGTCTGGGACGAGCGGATCGCCGCCCTCGCCCCGTACTCCGTGACCATGGACGTGCTGCGGGCCACCGGGAACCCGGACGTCAAGTTCCTGCACTGCCTGCCCGCCTTCCACGACCTGGGCACGGCCGTGGGGCGGGACGTCCACGCCCGGCACGGCCTGACCGAGCTCGAGGTGTCGGACGAGGTCTTCGAGTCGGAGCACTCGGTCGTGTTCGACGAGGCGGAGAACCGGATGCACACGATCAAGGCGGTGCTCGTCGCCACCCTGGCGGGGGTGCGCGGGGCGTGACCGGGGCCGACCGGGCGGACCCGCGGTCCGTCAGGACGCCGAGTGGTGCCGCTGGGCCGGTACTCCCGGAAGCGTGAACCAGACGGCCTTCCCGCGCGGGGTGGGGCGGTGGCCGCAGTCGCTGCTGAGCGCCCGGATCAGGAACAGGCCCCGGCCGTTCTCCTGCCAGGGGTTGACCCCTTCTTCCGGAGCGGGGCAGGTCAGCTCGTCGGGTCGGGCGGGCCGGGAGTCGTGGACTTCGATCTGGCAGCCGCCGGGGGCGGCCGACAGTTCGATGACCAGCTCGATGGGGCCGAGCCCGGCGGTGTGCTCGACGGCATTGGCGACGAGCTCGGCGGTGAGCAGCTCCGCCGTGTCGGCATCGGGCCGATCGGGGGCCGTCGGTTCGAGGCCGGCCAGCGCGGTGCGGATCAGGGCGCGGGCGATCGGCACGGCGGCGGTGGTGTGGGGGAGGTGGATGCGCCAGGAGGTGCCCGGTGTGGTCGCGAGCGCGGTTCCGGGCGCGACGGAGCCCGGACCGGTGGGTCCGATGGCTTCGGGCATGGCGGCGGGGTCCTTGTCTTCTCGGGCGGGCAGGGGCGGGGCGAAGGGGATGATTCATCCCGATGTCCCCTTACTTCAACCCTAAAAAGTGAAAAGAGGATTCTCCAGAGCATCCCCGCCCTCCTGCCAGGGACCTAGGTCACGGATGGCCGGGTCTTTCGGCAGGGGGTGCCGCTCCTTCTCCTTTATTGCGCGGTCATGACGACAGTCACGATCGAGTGATACCCTCCGGGAGGAGGAAGGAGGCCCCTCGAATGAGCCCCTTTACCGGCTCTGCGGCCCGCACGACCCGCTGGCAACACCTGCGGCTCGACATCGACCAGGGCGTCGCCACCGTCACCCTCACGCGCCCCGAGAAGCTCAACGCCCTCACCTTCGGCGCCTACGCCGACCTGCGCGACCTCCTTGCCGAGCTCTCCCGCGAGCGCACCGTCCGTGCCCTCGTCCTCGGCGGCGAGGGGCGCGGCTTCTGCTCGGGAGGCGACGTCGACGAGATCATCGGTGCCACCCTCGCCCTCGACACCGCCGAACTCCTCGACTTCAACCGCATGACCGGTCAGGTCGTCCGGGCGCTGCGCGAGTGTCCCTTCCCGGTGGTCGCGGCCCTCCACGGCGTCGCCGCCGGCGCCGGCGCCGTCCTCGCCCTGGCCGCCGACTTCCGGGTCGCCGACCCCACCACCCGCTTCTCCTTCCTCTTCACCCGGGTCGGACTCTCCGGCGGCGACATGGGGGCGGCCTACCTGCTGCCCCGGGTCGTCGGGCTCGGGCACGCCACCCGTCTCCTCATGCTCGGCGAACCCGTCCACGCGGCCGAGGCCGAGCGCATCGGCCTGCTCAGCGAGCTCACCGAGCAGGGCGCGGCGGACACCCGCGCCGCGGCCCTCGCCCGGCGCCTCGCGGACGGTCCCGCCCTCGCCCTCGCCCAGACCAAAGCCCTGCTCACCGCCGAGCTCGACATGCCGCTCGCCGCCTCCGTGGAACTGGACGCGGCCACCCAGGCGCTCCTGATGAACGGCGAGGACTACGCCGAGTTCCACGCCGCCTTCACCGAGAAGCGCCCCCCGAAGTGGCGGGGGTGCTGATCGTGCCCCCGGACCCCGGGCGCGGTCCCGGAGGAAGCCCCGCCACGGCCCCCGCCCGGATCGCGGTCGTCGGAGGAGGCCCCGGCGGCCTGTACGCCGCCGCCCTGCTGCTGCGTCAGGACCCGACCCGCCAGGTGACCGTCTGGGAACGGAACGCGCCCTCCGACACCTTCGGCTTCGGCGTCGTCCTCTCCGACGAGACCCTCGGCGGAATCCGGGACGCCGACCCCGTCGTGTACGGGGCGCTCCACGAGGAGCTCGTCCGCTGGGACGACATCGACGTCGTCCACCGAGGCCACCGCACCACCTCCACCGGCCACGGCTTCGCCGCCCTCGGCCGCCGCCGGCTCCTGGAAATCCTGCACGCCCGCTGCGCCGACCTCGGCGCCCGGCTCCACTTCCGCACCGAGGCCCCGCCCGCCGAGGTCCTCGCCGCCGACCACGACCTGGTCATCGCGGCCGACGGCGTCCACAGCCGCACCCGGGACGCCCGTGCCGCGCACTTCCGCCCGCGGATCAGCACCCACCGCTGCCGCTACATCTGGCTCGCCGCCGACTTCCCCTTCGACTCCTTCCGCTTCGAGATCGCCGAGACCGAGCACGGCGTGATGCAGCTCCACGCCTACCCCTTCTCCGCGTCCTCCTCCACCGTCATCGTCGAGATGCGCGAGGAGGTCTGGCGGGCCGCCGGCTTCCACGAGCTCGACGAGGCCGAGTCCACCGCCCGTTGCGCCAAGGTCTTCGCCGAGGCGCTCGGCGGTCGGGAGCTCCGCTCGAACAACTCCGCCTGGACCGCCTTCCGCACGGTCTCCAACGAGCGCTGGTCGTACGGCAACACGGTCCTCATCGGCGACGCCGCGCACACCGCGCACTTCTCCATCGGCTCCGGCACCAAGTTGGCCGTCGAGGACGCCGTGGCCCTGGCCGCCGCGATCGGCGCGCACCGGGACCTCGACGAGGCCCTGGCCGCCTACGAGGCGGAACGCCGGCCCGTCGTCGAGTCCACCCAGCGCGCGGCCCGCGCCAGCCTCCACTGGTTCGAGGAGCTCGCCGGACACGTCGACCGACCGCCCCGCCGGTTCGCCTTCGACCTCCTCACCCGCAGCCGCCGGGTCACCCACGCCAACCTCCGGCTGCGCGACCCGGCCTTCACCGCCGCCGTCGAGGCGGACTTCGGCTGCCCGCCCGACACCCCGCCCATGTTCACGCCCTTCCGGCTGCGCGGGCTGACCCTCCGCAACAGGGTCGTCGTCTCCCCCATGGACCTGTACGTCGCCGAGGACGGCGTCCCCGGCGACTTCCACCTCGTCCACCTCGGTTCCCGGGCCCTCGGCGGCGCCGGGCTCGTCATGACCGAGATGGTCTGCGTGAGCCCCGGAGGACGCATCACCCCCGGCTGCACCGGTCTGTGGAGCGACGAACAGGCAGCCGCCTGGACCCGGATCGTCGACTTCGTCCACGGCTCCTCGCCCGGCACCGCGCTCGGCGTCCAACTGGGCCACTCCGGCCGCAAGGGCTCCACCCGCCGCATGTGGGAGGGCATCGACCAACCCCTTCCGGAAGCCAACTGGCCGCTCGTCGCCGCCTCCCCGCTGCCGTACCGGACCGGCGTCAACCAGGTTCCGCACGCCCTCGATCGCGCCGGACTCGCCGCCGTGCGCCAGGAGTTCACCGCCGCGGCCCGACGCGCCGCCCGCTGCGGCTTCGACCTCCTCGAACTCCACTGCGCCCACGGCTACCTCCTCTCCGGCTTCCTCTCCCCGCTCACCAACCACCGCACCGACGGCTACGGGGGAGACCTCGCGGCCCGGCTGCGCTACCCCCTGGAAGTCTTCGACGCGGTGCGCGGGGCATGGCCGGACGACCGCCCCGTGACCGTCCGCATCTCCGCCACCGACTGGGCGCCGGGCGGCACGACCGTCGAGGACGCCGTCGAGATCGCCGCCGCCTTCGCTTCCCACGGGGCCGACGCGATCGACGTCTCCACCGGCCAGGTCGTCCCCGAAGAGGAGCCCGCCTACGGGCGCTCCTACCAAACGCCCTACGCGGACCGCATCCGCAACGAGGTGGGGGTGCCCGTGATCGCGGTCGGCGCGATCTCCTCCTGGGACGACGTCAACTCCCTGCTGCTGGCGGGACGCGCGGACCTGTGCGCCCTCGCCCGCCCGCACCTCTACGATCCGCACTGGACCCTGCACGCGGCTGCCGAACAGTCCTACCGGGGCCCGGCCGCCCCCTGGCCGGCCCCGTACCGCGCGGGCAGCCGCCGTCCCCCGACCGGCCGCCGCGAGTGAGGACCGGACCCCCGGGACCCGGCCGGTGCCCCGGGGGCCGCGGCGGATCGACGGCCCGCGCGACCTGAGGCCCTTCCCCTCCCGACCGCAACCGGAGGGGGCACCCCGGGGCCTTCAGGAAGCGCCGGGCGGGCCCCCGGCCCCGTCAGCGGACAGCATCGGACGCACATGTGCCGCCCCCCGCTCCCACAGCAGTCCGTGCAGGGAGGCGAAGACCTCCGCCGAACGGCGTCCCGGCCAGTCGTCCGGCAGGAGTTCCGCCGGGAGCACCGGGTCCGCGTAGGGGAGCCGCCGCCAGGAGTCCAGGGCGAGGAGGTAGTCCCGGTAGGCCTCCTCGGCGCCCTGCGGCGCTGACCGCCAGCTCCGCAGGACCAGCTCGTGGACCGTCAGGAACTCCTCGTGGAGCCCGGCGATCGCCGGCAGGTCCCACCAGCGGGCCACCGCTTCGGCCGTCGCCGCGTACCCGAGGTGATCGCCCCGGAAGAGGTCCACGTACGGCGAGAGCTCCAAGCGCTCCAGGGCGTTCCTGGTCTCCTCGTACAGCCTGGCCGGCGCGATCCAGACGCCCGGTGCCGCGGTGCCGAAGCCCAACCGGGCCAACCGGGAGCGCAACAGGTGCCGCTTGTGCCGCTCGGCCTCGGGCACCGAGAAGACGGCGAGGACCCAGCCCTCGGAGAGCTTCGGCTCGCTGCGGGCGTAGATCCTGCGGTCGCCGTCGTCGAGGAGCCGCCGGGCGTCCTCCGAGAGGGCGTATCCGGCGGCACCGCCCTCCGTCCGGCCCGGCAGCAGCAGCCCGCGGCGCTTGAGGCGCGACACCGAGGACCGCACCGAGGGTGCGTCCACGCCGAGGACGGCGAGCAGCCGGATGAGCGCGGAGACCGGTACCGGGGAATCGTCGGGTCCACGACCGTACGCGCCGTAGAAGGAGACGATCAGGGAACGGGGGGTGTGCTGCTCGACCACGTGATCACTCTAGGGGGTGCCGCGCACGTCGTGTCGGGCCGCACGGGGCCCGTCGTTCCCGGGGGCCGCACCGTGCCGGGCCCTCCCGGGCCCCTCCGGCGGCCGGGGTCACACCGTGTCCCGCAGCCGGAAGCGCTGGAGCTTGCCGGTCGCCGTGCGCGGCAGCGCGTCCAGGAAGACGATCTCCCGGGGCGATTTGTACGGGGCGAGGCGGGCGCGGACGAAGGCCCGGAGCGCGGCGGCGGTGCCCGCGTCGCGCGGCACCCCGTCCCGCACCACCGCGTACGCCACGACGACCTGACCGCGCAGCTCGTCCGGGCGGCCCACCACCGCCGTCTCCACCACGTCGGGGTGGTCGAGGAGCGCTTCTTCGACCTGGGGACCGGCGATGTTGTACCCGGCGGAGATGATCATGTCGTCGGCGCGCGAGACGTAGCGGAACCAGCCGTCGGGCTCGCGGACGTAAGTGTCGCCCGTGACGTTCCAGCCGTCCCGCACGTACTCCTCCTGGCGGGGGTCGGCCAGGTAACGGCACCCCACCGGGCCGCGCACGGCGAGCAGCCCCTCCTCGCCGTCCGGGACCGCCCGCCCGGAGCGGTCCACGACCTTGGCCTGCCAGCCGGGCACCGGCCGACCGGTGGTGCCGGGGCGGATGTCGCCGTCGGCGGCCGAGATGAAGATGTGGAGCAGTTCGGTCGCTCCGATGCCGTTGATGAGCCGCAGGCCGGTGCGCGCGTACCAGGCCCGCCAGGTCGCCTCCGGGAGGTTCTCGCCGGCGGAGACGCAGCGGCGCAGCGAGGACACCTCGGGGGCGGTGCCCTGGGCCAGTTCGTCGAGCATGACCCGGTACGCCGTGGGGGCGGTGAACAGCACCGAGACCCGGTGCCGCTCGATCGCCGCGAGCAGTTGCTTGGGTCCGGCCTGTTCGAGCAGGACCGCGCTGGCCCCGGCCCGCAGGGGGAAGAGGACGAGTCCGCCGAGTCCGAAGGTGAAGGCGAGCGGCGGGGAGCCGGCGAAGACGTCGTCGGGCCGCGGGCGCAGCACGTGCGCGGAGAAGGTGTCGGCGACGGCCAGCACGTCCCGGTGGAAGTGGACGCAGCCCTTCGGTCGTCCGGTCGTGCCGGAGGTGAAGGCGATGAGGGCCACGTCGTCGGCGGCGGTCGCCACCGCCTCGTACCGGTCGGGGTGGCGGGTGGCGAGGGCCAACAGGTCGTCCGGTCCGTCCCCGCCGAAGGGGGTGATGCGGAGCCCGGGGATCCGGGCCGCGAGGAGTTCGTCCAGGACCTGGGCGTCGCAGAGCGCGTGGGTGCAACGGGCCGCGTCCGCCATCACGGCCAGTTCCGGGGCGCGCTGCTGGGCCAGGACGGTGACGGCGACGCCGCCGGCCTTCATCACGGCCAGCCAGCAGGCGGCCAGCCAGGGGGTGGTCGGACCGCGCAGCAGCACCCGGTTGCCGGGTTGCACCCCGAGGTCCTCGGTGAGGACGTGGGCGAGGCGGTCGACGTGCGCGCGGAGCTCGCCGTAGCTCCAGACGCCGCCCTCGCCGTCGCGGAAGGCGGGCCGGTCGGCGCCGAACCGCTCCATCGTGCCGTCGAGGAGTTCCGCGCCGCAGTTGAGCCGGTCGGGGTAGGTCAGCTCGGGGAGGTCGAAGACGAGGTGGGGCCACCGGTCCGGTGGCGGCAGTCGGTCGCGGGCGAAGGTGTCGAGGTGGGCCGAGGGCGTCAGCTCCATGAGTCCGTCCCCCTGTCGTGGTGGGGTCGACCGTCGCTCCATGAGCGTATCGTGTTGGTGACGGCAGTCAACGGTTCGCGACAAGAGCGTCGAAGGGCGTAGCCCAGGGGACAGCGGAGGGAGCGTGCAGCAGGGCGCCCGCGAGCGCCGCCGCACGGGCGTCGGAGGACGTCGGTGCCGGGGCGTCGAGGAGCGTCGGGGACAGGGCGCCCGAGGGCGCCGCCGTACGGGCGCCGCACGGCGCCGGAACCAGGGCGCCCGAGGGCGTCAGAGAGGGCCCACATGCCCGCATTCTCGCTCGAACCCGACCAGATCACCTGGTGTGCGGAGCTCCGCGCCCTCGCCGCCGAACGACTCAAGCCCCTCGCCGACCAGGGCGAACCGGGCCGGGTCAACCGGCCCCTCGTCGCCGCCCTCGGCGAGCTCGGCCTCCTCGCCCGCGTCTTCGACGCCGGCGCCCTCGACCTGTGCCTCCTGCGCGAGTCCCTCGCCCGGAGCTGCACCGAGGCCGAGACCGCCCTCGCCCTCCAGGGCCTCGGCACCCACCCCGTCGCCGCCTTCGGCACCGCCGCCCAGCGCGCCCGCTGGCTCCCCGAGGCCACCGCCGGACGCGCCGTGGCCGCCTTCGCCCTCTCCGAGCCCGACGCCGGCTCGGACGCCGCGGCCCTCGCCCTCGACGCGGTGCCGGACGGCCGCGGCGGCTGGCGCCTGCACGGCGAGAAGCGCTGGATCTCCAATGCCCCCGAAGCCGATTTCGCCACCGTCTTCGCCCGCACCACCCGGGGCGCCGGAGCCCGCGGAGTCACCGCCTTCCTCGTCCCCGCCGACCGCCCCGGGCTCGGCGGCGAACCGCTCGACATGCTCGCCCCGCACGCCCTGGGCACCCTCACCTTCGACGGCGTCCCCGTCGGCCCCGAGGACCTGCTCGGCGCGCCGGACCGGGGCTTCCGCGTCGCCATGAACACCCTCAACCTCTTCCGGCCCAGCGTCGGAGCCTTCGCCGTGGGCATGGCCCAGGCGGCCCTCGACGCCGCCCTCGCCCACACCTCCGTCCGCCCCGCCTTCGGCGGCGTCCTCGCCGACCTCCAAGCCGTCTCGCACCGCATCGCCGAGATGGCCACCCGCACCGAGGCCGCCCGCCTCCTGGTGTACGCGGCGGCCGTCGCGTACGACGAGGGCGACCCGGACGTCCCCCGGCGTTCGGCCATGGCCAAGCTCCTCGCCACCGAGACCGCCCAGTACGTCGTCGACGCGGCCGTCCAGCTCCACGGGGCCCTCGCCCTCCAGCGGGGCCACCTCCTGGAGCACCTCTACCGCGAAGTCCGTGCGCCCCGGATCTACGAGGGAGCCACCGAGGTCCAGCGCACGATCATCGCCAAGGAGCTGTACGCGGGCCGCACGGCCGCCCGCGGCGCCACGACGCCACGGGGGGAGGCGCGGAGCGGGGAGGAACCGCACGCGCCGTCCCGCCGGAAGGAGCCGATCGCGTGAGCCTGCACCGACACAACCCCGCCGAACTCTCCCCGCCCACCGGTTTCTCCCACGCGGTCACCGCCACCGGGACCCGGCTGGTCTTCCTCGCCGGACAGACCAGTCTCGACCGCGACGGCAAGGTGACCGGGGAGTCCCTGCCCGAGCAGTTCGAGACCGCGCTCGCCAACCTCCTCACCGCCCTCCGGCACGCCGGGGGTTCGCCCGCCGACCTCGCCCGCGTCACCGTCTACGCCGTCGACGTCGCCGACTACCGTCTGCACGCGCACGAACTCGGCAGGATCTGGCGCAGGTTGGCGGGGCGTGACTATCCGGCGATGGCCGTGATCGGGGTCGTGCGGCTCTGGGACGAGCAGGCACTGGTGGAGTTGGACGGCACCGCCGTCCTGGAGTGACGGACCGAAGGAAGATCAACTGGTCGCCCTCTGGGGGCGGGCTTAGTGTCGAAAGGTGGACTGATCGGCCCACGGGTCCCACCGGTGAGGGCGCGATGCCTCATGAGTACCCCCAAGCCAAGCACCCCGCAGCAGACCGCGGCACCGAAGGGCGGCGACGGCAAGGGCATTGCCCTGTTCGTCATCGCCTCCTGCCAGCTGATGGTCGTCCTCGACATCACCATCGTGAACATCGCGCTGCCCCACATCCAGCGGGCGCTCGACTTCTCGACCACCAGCCTGTCCTGGGTCGTCAACGCCTACACGCTGACCTTCGGCGGCCTGCTGCTGCTCGGCGGCCGCGCCGGTGACATCCTCGGTCGCCGCAGGGTGTTCATCTTCGGCGTGCTCCTGTTCGGACTGGCCTCGCTCTTCTGCGGACTGGCCCAGAGCGAGTGGCAACTCCTCGCGGCCCGCTCGCTCCAGGGCGTCGGCGGCGCCATCGCCTCCCCGACCTCGCTCTCCCTGATCACCACGACCTTCGACGAAGGCCCGGAACGCAACCGGGCCTTCGGCGTCTTCGCGGGCGTCTCGGCCGGTGGCGGGGCGATCGGACTGGTGGCCGGCGGCATGCTCGTCGAATGGCTCGACTGGCGCTGGATCTTCTTCGTGAACGTGCCGATCGCCGTGCTCATCGCGACCCTCACGCCCCGTCACGTCAAGGAGTCCGCACGGCACCCCGGCCACTTCGACCTCGCGGGTGCCCTCACCTCGACGCTCGGCATGGTCGCCCTGGTGTACGGCTTCATCCGCGCGGCCCAGGAGGGTTGGCGCGACCCCTACGCGATCGGCTCGTTCATCGCTGCGGTCGTCCTGCTCTCCGTGTTCATCCTGAACGAACGGCGCTCGCAGCAACCGATCACCCCGCTGCACATGTTCGCCGACCGCAACCGCTCCGGAACGTACGCCATCATGCTGTGCCTCGCGGCGGCGATCTTCGGGATGTTCTTCTTCCTCACCCTCTTCGTCCAACAGGTCCTCGGCTTCAGCCCCTTGGCGACCGGCCTCGCCTTCCTGCCGGTCAGCGCGATCATCGCGGTCGGCGCCGGGATCACCTCCAACCTGCTGCCGCGCTACGGGCCCAAACCCTTCATGGTGGTCGGTTCGCTCTTCGCCGCTTCGGGGCTGTCCTGGCTGACCCTGACCGATGTGGACTCCACCTATCTGGGGAGCGTCCTCGGACCGATCCTCGTCTTCGGCTTCGGCATGGGCCTGATGTTCGTCTCCCTCACCATCATGGCGCTGTCCAACGTCGAGCAGAAGGAGGCCGGGGCCGCGTCCGGACTGCTCAACGCCATGCAACAGGTCGGCGGTTCGCTCGGCCTGTCGATCCTGGTCACGGTCTTCGGCACCGCCAGCCGCAACGAAGCGGACGTCCAGGTGCCCCTGTTCCTCTCCCAGGCGAGCCCCTTGGAGAAGGCACAGTTCGCCCAGACCGGCCAGCTCCCACCACCCTGGGGCGACCAGGTGCTGACCTCCGGCGTCTCGGCCGGCTTCGTCACCGCCGCCATCTTCGGTGCCGTGGCCTTCCTCATCGCCCTGTTCGTCATCCAGGTCCGCGCCTCGGACATCGAACGCCTCAAGGGCGGGGCGGGGATGATGCCGGGCGGCTGAGGGGCCGCGCGGCCGGCACGCCCTCCGGCCGGCCGCTCTCAGAGCGGGCACTCGACCAGCTGCGGCACTTCTACGAGGTGACCCGGTACGAGGCTCGCGCCGAGGAGAAGGAAGCCGAGGACCACGAGAAGACCGGAGCCGGCACCCCGCCCCGTCGGATCAGCCGGAAAGGGCTCGGCGGCTCCAGGGCCGGTCGCGCCCCATCTCCCGAGTGACCGACCCGGGCGGATTCCCCTTCGGCTGTTTCACGGTCCTGCCCGCAGGTGCGGCCGAAAGCCCGGGGGAAGTACCAGGGGAGTGCCGTTCGGACGCGGTCGTGGAGTGGGCCCGGTCGGGTTTTACTCCCGTCGGGTCAGGGCCGGGCCGAGGAACGGGCTGGGCGTGCCGTGCCAGAAGACGTCCACGCTGTCCCGGGCCCTGGTGGCCGCGACGAACAGCAGGGACCGGGCGCGCTGCATCTCCTGGCGGTACCGCCCGGGATCGCTCGTGCGCAAGCGGCTCACCGCCTCGCGCGGAACCAAGCCGTCCGACACACCAGCGATGATCATCCGCTGGTACTCGAGTCCCTTGAAGCGGAACATCGTGCCGATGTGCACCCCGCCGTCTCCATGCGGCCCGTCGGCACGGATCTCCACCGGCCGGATGCCGCGCACTCCCAGCGTGTAGCCGATCTCGGAGGCCATCTGGTTGGTCGGCACGCAGATCGCGATCTGTTCGTGCGGGATGCGCAGGTCAGGATCGGCGTCCCACTCCTCGATGAGCGCCGCGATGCCCTCACGCTCCGCCGCCCAGTCCGCGAAGGAGTGCCCGGACGGTTGACCACCGCTGAGGACGGACCGGTAGCCCGCCAGCGTCTCCTTGCTGCCGTCGAGGTCGTCGTAGTCCGTCTCGCCGAGCACGTCGAGAGCGGAGCGCAGGATCTGACGCGTCGTCCGGTAGCTCAGGCTCAGCTTCGACGACCGGCCCCTGATGTTGACGCCCAGGCTGCCCAGCGTCACCTGGTTCTTGTAGATGCGCTGGTGCGTGTCGCCGACGAGGAAGAGGTCGTCCGCCTCCCGGGGGGCCATCGCCCGCAGCATCTTCCAGTGCGCGGGCCGCAGGTCCTGCGCCTCGTCCACCACGATGTGCCGGTACCGGAAGCGGAGCCAGCCGCCCGAACCGTCCTGGACGTGGATGTTGTCGAGACCGCCCGCCTCCTCCCGTTGGCGCGCGAGGGAGAGGATGCGCTGCTCCCGTCCCATCTCCAGACGCGCGGCGCGCTCGGCGACCTGGTCCCAGGTCTGGCGGCCGAGCCGGTCCAGGCGCTGGGTGAAGCGCTCGGTGAGCTGCCAGACGGCGGCGCGTTCGGCGCGGGTGATGTTCCGGCCGCGGCCGGCCCGCCGGGCACGGAAGTAGTCGGTACGCGTGGCGACGGCCTGCCCGAGGATCACCTGCGTCCATTCGTCGTGCAGGAACTCGGCGTCCCAGCCCTCCTCGCCCAGCTCGTCCAGCAGTGCCCGCCATTCCCGTACGGCCTGGCCGTCGTCCATCACCTGCTTCCCGCTGCCCGGTTCGGCCTCGCGCACGATGCGGAGCGCCAGCTGGTCGACGTGGCTGACCTCGACGCGGGACAGCAGTTCCTCGCCCCCCAGTTCCAGCAGGCGGGACCGCAGATCCGCGGCGAGGTTCTTGTTGTACGTGGTCAGCAGGACCGGTTTGTCACGGCCCGGCCGCAGCTGCCGCACCAGATGACGCACCCGGTGCAGGGCGACGATGGTCTTGCCCGTGCCGGGGCCGCCGCCGACCCGGGCCGGCCCCGAGTAGCGCCGCTCCACGAGCTTGGCCTGCGTCGGGTGCAGGAAGACCTTCCAGCGGCTGAAGTCACCGCCCTCCAGGGCTTCCCGGAGCGCCTCGTCGGACGTGGTGACCACCGTCGCCGGGCGCTGCGCGGCGGCCTGGAAGTCCTCGGGGTCGACCGGTTCGGCGGCGGCGACCGGCGTGGTCACCTGGTCGAGGACCTCGTCGTAGGACTTGCCGTCGAAGAGGGAGAGCAGCACCTCACCGGTGAGCTGCGGCGCGTACTCGACGAGCCCCAGCAGCTGGTCCTCGGTGGTGAGGGTCCGGATGACCGGGATCAGCGGTGCGGCGACCCCGAGGTCCGTCAGCCGTTCGTCGGACCAGGCGGCGAACAACCGCGGGGGCGTTGCCGGTTCGGCCGGCTCGGGGGCGGTCGCCGGGGCGGCCGGCGGAGCGGGGAGGCGACGGAGGACGCTCTCCTCGACGACCTCCAGGTCGACGTACTCGATGCCGCCGGTGACCTGGTTGACGGCCGCCGACAGCCGGTCGTAGACGTCCTTGCGGTGCTTGACGGAGACGATCAGCCAGTCGTCCTCGGCCAGCCGGATCAGCAGCGCCCGGTAGTCGTCGCTGACGCGCGCCGACCACAGTCTGCCGTCGCCCTTCAGCTGCTGGAGCTTGAGGCCGGTGGTGTGCGGGTTGCTCTTGAACTTGTGCTGGAAGTCGAAGAAGGCGCCCTTGACCGTGCGGGGGAGCTTCAGGATCTCCTTGTCCGCCTTGTCGAGCAGGCGCAGCGTCACGCCGGTGACGGTCATCGTGTGTGCTCCCCGTTGTCCGTGCTGTCGTCTTGCGTGCCCCGGTCCCGTCCCGTCACCCGGTCGGCCAGCTCCGCGGCCTCCCACGCCGTCGCGGTGCGGACGTCCCAGCCGGCCGCCGTGAACGCCTGGTCCCGGTCCATCGCCTCGTGGTCGGGCTCCCCGGTCTTCTCCCGGGCGGCGAGGACCACTCCGATACGCGCCACGGGCCAGGCCAGTTCGGCCTGCCACCCCCGCTCGTCCAGCTCGTAGCCGTCCTCGGGGGCGGGCACGCCGGCCTCGGCGAGAGCCCGGGCCAGTTCGGCGAGGCCGCTCTCGTCGGGATCGAGGTACTCCAACACCTCGTTCCACCGGGGGTCCCGTTCCCTCGCCGGCGCCGAGGGGGCTTCGCCGTCACCGGCCGCCCGCGTGGTCTCCCGGGCGACGCCGGTCTCCACCGTGGACGCCGCCGTTCCGGCCGGCGCGGTCTCCACCTGCGTCGCGATCTCGGTACGGGCGGACGGCAGCCAGCCCTCACCGCCGGTCACGGTGAGCACCTCGGCGGCGAAGCCGTCGAGCAGGCTGGTGGTGAGCTGGGCGCTGTCGCCGCCTCCGTGGTCGAGGAACTGCAGCACATTGCTCCAGTACAGCCACGCCCGCCAACGCCGCCGGTGGGCCTGCGCGTCGGCCAGGGCCTCCGGGCTGTCGTCCAGGACCGTCACCCCCGTCCACACGGGAGGGGTGCGCCTGCCGTCCGCGGCCAGCACGAGACGGCAACCCGAGCCGTCGGGCCCGTGCACCAGTTGGATCCGCCCCGCCGCGCCCGTGACCGCCTCGCCCCGCAGCGCCGACTCCAGGGCGGGTACGAGGACGTCGGCCCCGAGGGCGGAGCCGCGGACTCCGGCGGCACCGCTCAGACCTGCCGCGGCCGCCTCCGCCCGCCGCTGCCAGCGCGAGGCCTCGGGGGACCGCAGGTAGGAGAGCAGAAGCCGGGAGGGATTGACCCAGACGGTGTCGGACAGCTCGCCGGGCAGACCTCCGCCGACCCGGCTGTAGTAGTCGCGTGCCCGGTTCCGCGCCTGCTCCGGGTAGGGCAGCCAGACCGGGTCGGCCGGGCCGGTCCCCGCGTACCCGGTGTCCCGTACCCGCTCGCGCCACTCCTTGACGTCGTCGTACGTCAGCTGGAACACCCGCAGCCCCTCGCTGCGCAGGGCGGTCCGCTTGGTGGCGTCGTCGGCCAGGCGGTTGTGCTCGGAGGTCGCGTGGTAGGCGTAGCCGTCGAGGTAGACGGCGACGCGGGGGCCCGGCGCGTCGAGGCGCTCCAGGAGTATGTCGGGCCGGGTGCCGTCCAGCGCGCGCTGCTGGGAGACCCGCCAGCTCACCGTGGTCCCGTCGTCCCCCGTCAGTCGCAGGTCGAGGGCGTACGTGCCGGCCGACGTGGTGTACGCGTCGGCCGCGGCCCCGGACTCGGTGAGCTTCGCCCACTCCTGGAGGGTGTCGATGAACATGATCTCGAGGTCGCTCTCGGCCTGCCGCTCCAGCGGGATGTGCCGCGTCGTCGAGACGGGGGACGTCCGCCAGCGCGAGCCGTCCTCGCCGAGGAGGTCCTCCAGCATCTGCCGCACCTCGTTGCGGCTGACCTTGTCGTAGTCGGCCGCCGGCACGCGACGCAGCAGGCACTGGTGGCAGCCGTCGAGGCCCTTCTCGCGGCAGGCGCAGTTCTCGATGGCGTCGCGCGCCTTGAGCAGCACGTCCCGGAAGCCGTCGGCGGAAGCGAGCCGGTGCAGATAGCCGGTGCCTCCCGGCAGCCGGTCGTAGACCACGAGGAAGCGCCGCGGCCAGTCGGAGCCGTCGGCACCCGCGTGATCGGGCATCGTCGCCTCGGCGATGTCGATGTGGTCGGGATCGCCGCCGTACTGCGCGGCGATGCCGACGAACAGCGCGGCCGTGAACGATGCCAGCCGCTCCTTGGCACGGGCCACGGAAGCCGGGAGCAGGACCCGGACCGCCTCCGTGGTCAGCTCGTGCGCGAGCAGCAGCGGTACGTCCTGCCCCTTGCCCTGCTGCTCCTCCGCACCGGCCGCCCTCACCCGACGGCGCGGGCACCACAGCAGATGGTGGGCGGCGGCCGGGGTGCTCGCCGCGCCCGACTCCGTCAGCGCGTGCGGGGACACGTCCACCACGGGGCGGCCCTCCGCCGTCGCGCCACCGCAACTGGTGCACACGTAGAAGGGGTTCAGCCGCACGTCGGCACCGGCGAGCGGCACGGTGCTGCTGCCCTCCTCGCGGTCGAGGCCCAGGTTCAGGGTGCGGACGGTCGCCTGACGGGTGAAGTCCACGCCGAACACGGCGGTCTCGTGCCGCCACGAACCGGGAGTGATCCGCTCCGGGTCGACGTCGACCGTGGTCAGCACCGCGTAGCGCCGCCGGTCCCGTTCGTCCCGGTCGTCCCGCACCCGGGCGTCGTCCCGCTTGTCCCGGGACACGACGCGCCTCGGCCGGAGCACGTACTGCACGCAGCCGGCGTCGGCGATCTCCCGCCCGCCGCAGCGGGGACACGGACCGGTGTCGTTGCGCGCGTCGTGCGTGCGGACGTATCCGCACGAGGGGCAGAGCCGCCATTCCGCCCACGCCCGCCGGTCCGGCGTGCCGACGTCGAGCGCGCGCACCACGTGCCGGTAGCCGTTGACGTAGAAGCTGTTCCCCGGGGCCAGTTCGGTCAGGGCCAGCTTGCGGGAGCGCTCGTAGTCCCTGGTCTCACTGCGGTACACCCGCTTGGCCGGGTCGCCGCCCGCTCCCTCCTCCCGGCTGCCGCCCTGGTCGTCCGGGGTCTGGGTCCAGTACAGCGTCGCTTCCAGCTGCGTGGTGGTGTCGGTGAGGCTGTAGTTCGGCAGCAGGCCCAGTTCCACGAGGGTGCCGTGGGCACTCGACTGGCTCAGTTCCCGCAGCAGATCCCCGGCGCCGCGCCGCTCGGCGAGCAGTTCCCGGCGTTCGCGGTCCTGCACGGCGTCCGTGCGGACCAGGTGCTCGGCGGCCTCGTCGATCGCCGCGATCCTGCGGCGGAGCTCCTCGCGCCGGCCGGTCCAGTCCTCCTCCGCCTCCTGCAGGGCCCGGACGATGCCGTCGGTGGCGTAGGAGCGCAGTTCCTCCGCCGCGTGGGCCGAGACGCCCCCGCCGTCGGAGCCGTCCGGGCCGGCACCGGCCGGGAACAGCGCGAGGAAGTCCTCCACCAGCGCGGCACCGTGGGTCTGCGCGGCGTCCGCCAGGTCCTGGCACCAGCCCGTGGTGCCGAAGAGCGCCGAGGACAGCCGGGGCACCGGCGCGAGCGGTTCGCCGTCGGAGGTCCGCAGCCCACCGCCGGCCGCGAGGTCCAACAGCCGCGCGGTGTACTGGCGGCGCAGGATCTCCACGGCCGACAGGTAGCAACCGGGAGGCAGGATCGTCCCGGCGATCATCTCCCGCGGGGCGTCCAGGTAGTAGAGGTCGCGGGCCCGGCGGCCCCCGAAGGCGACCACCAGTGCGTTGCCCGTCCGGCGGCCCGCACGGCCCGCCCGCTGCACGTAGTTGGCCGGCCCGCCGGGCAGCGAGCCGAGCAGCACGGCGGACAGCTCGCCGATGTCGATGCCGAGCTCCAGCGTCGGCGTGCACGACAGCACGTTGGGATCGGTGTAGTGCGTTCCCGCCTTGAAACTGCGCTCGACGCGCTCGCGCTGCGGCCTGCTGAGCATGCCCGTGTGCTCCGCGGTGACCACCCGGAACGTCCCGCCGGTCAGATAGAGCCGGCGGTAGTAGTCCCCGGTGTAGTCCCGCTCGCGAACCGCCGAGCCGAACCCGGAGACACCGGCCCCGCTGCGCGACATGCCCGGCTGCGGCGCGGTCAGCATCCCCTTGCACCGGTAGCGCGGACACGGGTGCCCGTACCAGCGGGTGCGCCGCTCGGGCGCCACCACCTGCTGCCAGCCGCAGTCCTCGCAGCTGACGAAGGCCTTGTTGACGACGGCGTCGTCGAGCAGCCGTACCTCGATGTGCCCCGGCTGCAGACCGTAGAGCCGGGTCTGCCGGTCCCGCGCGGTCCGCACCGCGAGCACGCGCTCATCGGCGAGTGCGGGCAGCAGCTTGCGCAGGTACTCCGTGGCACCGGCGGCGTCCAGCCCCAGGCAGCGGCGGGTCCAGTCCTGGTACCAGCCCAGACGTCCGGTGATCGCGTCGAACTCCGACCGGTCCTTCTGCCCGTCCAGCAGGAAGCGCGGGGGAGCGACGCCCTCGGGGAACGCGGGCATGCCCTCCGGCCTGCGACCGGAGATCAGGTACCGGTTCGTGCCGGCTTCCTTCATCCAGGTGTCGAGCCAGCGGTGGTGCACCGCGCCGCGCAGCCGCAGCCGCTCCAACAGGCCGCGCACATAGGCGAGGTAGCGCTCGGGCGTGGGCAGCCCGCCGGTGACCAGCAGCTGGCCCGGCAGGGACAGGTGGAGGTCGCGGGCGAGGGCCGTGACCCGCTCGGGCTCCGCGACCGCCACCTCGGCGGCGGCGGTCCGCGTCAGCTCCAGGGTGCGCCCCATCCTGCTGCGCAGCCCGAACTCCATCACGGTGGCGAAGGCGAGGCGCTCGCCGATCAGCTTCCAGGTCCGGGCGTCGCCCGTACCGCGTCCCGACAGCAGCCGGTCGACCCCGGGCTCGTCGTGGAGGTCGGGCGGTACGACGGCGGCCAGCGCCTCCGGATCGTCCACCGACTCCAGCACGTGCCCGATCAGGTCGTTGAGCGCGGTCGGCGCACCCGACCCGTCCAGGTTGTGGGCGAGCAGCGAGCGCAACGAGAACTTGTACGAGGCGTTCGCCACGTATCCGGCCCGGTGGGCCGCGTCCTGCGTGGAGTCGTTGAAGAGCAGCGTCTTGCGCTCCTCCGGCACGAGCGCGATGTCACCCCCCGTGAACAGCTGGGTGACGGTCGCCGAGGCGAGGGCGGCCTGCGCGGTGCCGAGGAAGCGGATGCTGTTGTCGGTGTGGCAGGCCGGACAGCGGTCGTCCCGGGCGGCCCGGTCGGCCGACTTCTTGTCCAGCACGGCCAGCGCGAACCAGGCGTCGACCAGCTCACCCGCGTCCGACGCCGTCGGCAGCCGGTACGTGCCCTGCCCGCCGTCCAGCACCACCACCGACAGCGGGTCGACCCCGCCGTCCGACGGCCGCGCCCCGCTCAGCGCGTCCAGCATCTGCTGCCGTTCGCTCTGCGTCGCGGCGATGAAGTAGCGGATGCGCCGCTTGTCCCGGCCCACCGCCGCCCGCCAGATCCGGTCCTGCGCCATGACCAGCCGTTGGGGATCCGCCTCGGGGGACAGCGCCGCCCAGCCGGACCGACCGCAGTTGCGGCAGTACACCGCGGGCAGGTGCACCTCGGCGGGCCGGACCGCGGTGTCGGCACCGGGCAGCGGGTGCGGCCGGGACGAGGGCGAGGGCCAGCCGCCGGACGCCCCCTCGGCGTCCTCGTCGGTGAGCGGAGCCGCGTGCAGCGCGGCCCGGCGGGCGGCGGTGCGGTCGTCCTCGTACCAGCGGAACTCCGGCGCCGCCCCGACACCGCGCAGGACACGGGTGACCGGCCGGACCCACAGGTGCGCCTCGACGTGCAGCAGCGGGCGGGGCCGGCGTTCGTCGGACTCCGGGTCGCGCGCCGCCGACAGCAGGGCCACGAACCGGGACAGCGCCTGCAGGACCAGCTGCGGGTTCTCCCGCGCGGTGCGCCCCCACGCGTAGCCGAAGCGGGCCAGCCGGTCCCGCAGGCCCCACTCGTCCAGCGGCTCGCCGCCGAGCAGCGACAGCACGCCGTGGGTGAAGTCGTGGCGCTTCAGCAGGCGCCCGGTGCGGAAGGCGTCGAGACCGGAGCGGCCCAGCAGCCTCGTGGCCAGCCCGTCCAGGTCCAGCAGGGCGGGCCGGGCCTCCACGCCGGGACCGCCCGAGGACTCGATGACCTCCTGCGGCGTGGGCGGCTCGGGAAGCTCGTAGTCGACGGCGCCGGTGAACTCCTCGGCCGACATCCGCTCCTCGCCGACCACGGCGTCGGCCGGGAAGGGCATCCCGAACACCCGGGACGCCACGTCGAGGATGCCGCCGGCCTCCTTCCCCGGCGCGCCCTCGCCCAGGGTCGCGGACGTCGCCACCGGGCAGATCGACCCGAGCGGCCTGCCGGGCCGCGACGCCCCGGTCGCGGCGGCCAGCCGCCGCAGCAGCATGGCCACGTCGGTGCCCTGCGCCCCGTCGTAGGTGTGGAACTCGTCCAGCACGACGTACGCGAGGTCGGCGCCCTCCCACAGCGAGCGGTCCTCGCCGCGCTGCAGCAGCAGGTCGAGCATCTTGTAGTTGGTGACGAGCACGTCCGGCGGCGACACGCGCATCTCCTCGCGCCGCGTCATCACCCGGCGGAAGTCCGTGTCGGGCCGGTCGCCGATGTAGAGGCCGGCCGTCACCTGGGCCAGCTCCGGCCGGGCCAGGTAGTCGCCGATGCGGCCGGCCTGGTCGGTGGCGAGGGCGTTCATCGGGTACAGCAGGACGGCCTTGACGCCGCGGCGGCCCTGGGCCCGCTGCCGGCGGCAGTGGTCGAGGACCGGGACGAGGAACGACTCCGTCTTGCCGGATCCCGTTCCGGTCGTCACCAGCGTCGGCCGGGCGGGACCGTGCAGGGTGGACAGCCGCGTCCATGCCGTGGCCTGGTGCCGGTACGGGGCGAAGCCGGGGAACCCGGCCGTCCACTCCAGCTCCCGCTGCCAACGGTCGTCGGCGACGTGGAAGGGGGTCCTGATCCGTAGGTAGGGCCCCCGGAAGATGCCCGTCTCGGGGTGCCCGAGGAACCGCTCCAGGGCCCGGCGGGTGTCCTCGTCGGCGAGGGCGTACGTCGTCGTGAGGTACTGCGTCAGACTGCCGCGCAGCTGGGCGGCGGCCATGGTGGGCTTCACGACGGTCCCCTTCGCCTTGCCGATGCCATGATGATCCGTTCCACCGTATAGAGCTTTCCGCGTCGTCCGTGAGCTGGGGCTATGCCGCTCCGTGGCCCACCGGGACGCCCCTCGCGAAGTGCGGCAGGGAGCGGTCGTCGCCGGTGGGCGTGCGGCGGGCGGTCGACGTGCGCACGTTCCGGACCGTCAGTCCGAGGATCCGGTGGTTCACGCGGGTGCCCAATCGTGTGGCAGCCGGGCGGGGCACGGCCGAGGTCGACAAGCGGGGCCACGGCAGACGCACGGTCAGGTACGCGCAGACGTCGTGGGGGTTCGGCTGCCGAGCTTCACGAACAGTACCTCGCTGGTCACAGCGCTACCAGGTTCTCGCAGGTTCCGGCCAGGAAGGCCGAAAAGGCGCCATTACGCGTGGCGGCGAGGCAGCGGACCCTGAGAAGCCGGGGACACGACGAGGGAGAAGCGCGCGAGAGCAGGACACCGGCCGAGCCGAGGGGGAGCCGCCATGTCCGGACCGCTGTACGTTCCCGTCCTGCCGGCGAGGCCGCACGCCCGCAAGGCCTACCGGCAGTTGAGCCCGTCCGTGCAGCGCGCCGTCGTGCCGCTGTGGAACCTGCCGCCCAGGGCCGGCCTGCCACCGGACGCCCTCGCCGCCGACGTACGCCGGGACGTCCTCGACATCAGCAGGGTCCACCGGCACCATCCGGCCTGGGTCGACGCCCCGTTCGCCGACGAGGACCAACTGGCCGCACTGGCACCGGTGCTGTCCGCGCTCGCCGAAGTGAGTCCGTTGCGCCCGGTGACCGGCCCCGAGCGGCCACGGCGGCATCAGTCCGCCACGCTGGAGAGCGCCCGGTGCACGGGCAGCGGGCTCGCGATACGGGTCATGGTTCCCGCCGACTGGGACGACGGCGTCGGCCACGGCGTCCGGGACCTGCTCGCCCGCGTCGATCCCGCCGTCGAGGCGGACCTGCTGCTCGACCTGGGCGCGGTCCGCGCCGACCGCACCGACACGGCGAAGGAGGCGCTGCGGGCCCTCGACGTCCTGATGCCGCTGACACCCTGGCGGACGGCGGCGGTCCTGGGCGGCGGCTTCCCCGACGTCACCGCCGCACTCGTCGCACCCGGGACGGCGGAAGAGCCCCGCACGGACTGGCACGTCTGGCACGAACTGCACCGCAGCGCCCGCGGCTACCTCGACCACCTGGTGTACGGGGACTACGGCGCCGACTCCGCCCGCGGCATCACCCGCGGCCCCTCCTCCGGCGACGGCGGCCCGCCCTGGGGCGTGCTCCGCTACACCACCGGCGACTCGTTCGTCCTCGTGAAGGTGCCGACGGGCGGCGAGGACCGGGCCGCGGCGATCCGGGCCGGGGCCCGGGAGATCGTCGCACTGCCGGAGTTCCGTGGCGCGACGGCCAGTGCCGCCGAGACCTGGCTGCGCGACTGCGCGCACGGCCGGGGCCCGAAGGGCACCGGGACCGCCGCGACCTGGCTGCAGCAGGGCAACGTCCAGCACCTGACGCACGCCGTCCGGAGCCTGACGCCCCGGACCGGGCCCTGACCCCCGGGACACCGCGCGCCCCTTGACCCCCGGGACCGGGGACGCACCGGACACGGGCTCAGGCGAAGAGCGGCTGCAACGCCGCCTCACCGGCCAGGATCCGCCAGGCCGGCACCCGGACCGTCCGCGCCACCGGTCCGGGCTTCGCTCCGGCGCCGCCGGACGGCAGACCGGGCAGCAGGTCACCACGGGCGTGCGTCAGCCGCAGATGGCGGGCCGGGTCCCGGTCGTGCTCCGCGCCGGTGTCGATGAGCACCGCGGTGTTCGCCCCGTCCACGGTGAACAGCAGGTCCACGGTGTGCCCGCCGACCACGGCCTCGCGCTCCAGATCGGTGACACCCAGGCTGCCGAGGTACTCCTGGAGCCGGTCCGCGAGCTCCGCCCGCACCCCGGTCCGCGGCTGCGCCGACACGAACCCGCCCGCACCGGCCGAGGAGTCCGCGCCCAGCACCTCGGAGCGGTCCGCGAGGAGCGCCGGCAGACCCGCCTGCCCCTGCCAGAAGCCCTGGCTGCCCACCGTGATCAGCTGCGACTTCGCCCGGGTGACGGCCACGTTCCACAGGTTGACCTGACGGGACACCCAGTGCGTCGTCCGCGGCGGGGTGTTGCCGGTGGCCACCGGGCTGAGGACCATGACGTCCCGCTGTCCGCCCTGGAAGGCGTGCACGGTACCGACCCTCACCCGGTCGTCGTCCGCCCACACGCGCGCCAGCGCCTCCTTCTGGGCGCGGAACGGGGTCACCACCCCGACCGTCGCCTCCTCGGGAAGCCGCGCCAGCAGCTCGTCGACCGTTTCCCGGACCCGCGCGGCCTCCGCCGCGTTCCGCCAGGACCGGTCGCCCGCGCCCCGCGCGGACTCACCGTGCGGCACGTCCACCCAGCCCAGCACGGGAGCCGGATCCGCCGACCCCGCCGGGTCGAGCGCCGGGACCTGCCTGCGGACATCGGTGAGGACCTGCAACTGGCCCGCGTAGCAGTAGCCGTTCACGACGTCCGCGATCGCCGGATGGCACCGGTAGTGCTCGTCGAGGAGCAGCGCCGCCTCCCCGTGCTGCGCGGCCGCGTGGTACGACGCGTACACGTGGTACGCGAGCCGGTGGTCCTCCAGCTGCGCCGCGCTCAGCCCCGCCCGCACCCGGGCCTGCCGCTCCTGCTGCGCCGTGATCCCGGGAATGTGCCCGAGCTGCATGGGATCACCGATGATCAGCGCCCGCTTCGCCCGGAACAGCAGCGGCAGCACCGAGGGGATGGAGCACTGGCTCGCCTCGTCGATGACGACGAGGTCGAAGAGCTGCGGGGCGAGTTCGAGCTGGCGCACCGAGTGCGTGCTGATCGCCCACCCCTTCAGGTGCGCCATCAGGTTCCGCTGGCTCTTCTGGAAGCCGGACCGCCGGCGCAGCGCCTGCAGCCGCTGGCCCATCAGGGAGCGCCCCCGCGCCATGGCCTCGGCGGCCACCGCCCGCGCCAGTTCGGCCGACGTCTCCGACAGCCCGGTACCGCTCTCCAGCCGCGCCCGCTTCAGCTCCTCCTCGTCCCGGTCGAGGAGCTGCGGGACGAGCTCCCGGATCGCCCCTTCCACGGACGACAGCTCCGCCAGGTCGAGCAGGAGCCCGGCCGGTACGGGCCGCTCCACCGCCCAGGCCGGCCACGGGCCCGCCGGCGCTTCCCCGGCCGAGGCGGCGAACGCGGCCAGCGCCCGCCCCCTGCGCCACCGGCCGAGGGCGAACCAGCCTGCGGCGGCGGCCTTCCGCGCCCGCTGCTCCCAGCGGGCCAGTGCGGCGACCCCGTCCTCGGCCCACGCCCCTTCCACCAGCTCCACGGGCAGTCCGAGTTCGTCCGCCCGGCTGTCCCGCTCCCGCAGCAGCCCGAGCAGCCGCGCCTCCTCGCCGATCAGCCGCGCCGCCTCCGCCCGCAGCGCGGCGGCCCGGCCATGCCGGTTCCGCAGCTCGCCCGCGACCGTCGCCGCACCCCGCGCGGGGGCCTCGACCGGCTCGGCGAGCAGCCGCTCCAGCTTCGCGGCCTCGCGCTCCAGCGCCTCCGCGTTCCCCGTCCGCATCAGCAGCCCGGGGGAGATCGCGTCGCAACGCTCGGCCACCACGTTCACGGCCTCGTTGTTCGTGGAGGCGACCAGCACCGACTGGCCGGCGGCGACCGCGGTGGCGACCACGGCCGTCACCACCTCGCTCTTCCCGGTGCCGGGCGGTCCCGTGGAGACCGTGAGCGGCCGGGTCATCGCCGACGCGACCACCCGCTGCTGGCTCTCGTTGCACGGCCCCGGCGACACGACGACCAGGGCCTCGCCCCCGCCGCCGTCCCCGCCGTCACCGTTGCTCTCGCCGCCACCGCCGCCCGTCAGGAGCGCGTCCAGCGCGGTGCCGGCGATCTGCCCGGTGCGCGTGGAGATCTGCAGCAGGTTGTCCACGAGCGCCTCGGTCGCGAGCCGCTCCACCCCCGAGGGCGCGAGGAGGACGGCGGCGTTGTGGGCGCCGGGCCGCAGGGAGTCCATCACGGACCGCTCACTCAGCGCGGACAGGTCGAGCGGCTCCAGCTCCGGGAGCCCGAGCCGCGTCAGGAGCTCCCGCACCGCCCTGACCATCTGCGCGCCGTTGCCCTCCTGCCAGCTCGGCTGCCAGTCGGCCAGCAGTTCGGCGGCGGCGTCGTCCGCCAGCAGCTCCGTCACGACCCCGGTGTGCAGCGACGGCACCCCGCTCGGCCGCAGCCGGTCACGGCCGTCCTCGTCGGGCGCCAGCTCCATCGGCTGGATCAGCAGGGGCGCGATCCGCACCGCGGCCCGCCCCCGGCCGCCCTGGCCGCGCTCGGGCAGGGTGACGGCCGGATAGCCGTACCAGTACTCCTGCAGCGCGGACGCGTCGACCGTGGCGCCGCTGCTCTTCGGCCGGGGGAGCTGGGCGGGGGCAGGCAGGCCGGACCCGAGGCCGGACTGGATCGTCTCCGACCCCTGCCCGAGCAGGAAGTACGCCGAGCCACGGCCGCCGTCCCGGTCGGGCAGCATCCCCGACGCCGCCTGCGCGCCCAGACAGTGCGCGTAGTAGCGCAGGAGCCGCTGAGGGTCGACGCCGTCCTGCGCGTCCTGCCCGGCCAGCAGCCGCGCCTTCCGCAGCGCCGGGGAGACCGGGGCGGGCCCGGCCGCGTCGGCCGGCGGGGCGGGCAGCTGGACGGACCGCGCCACCGAGCGGGCCAGCGGGAGGGAGTGCGTCGCGCGGATGGTGGACTTGGTGGGGCGCTGCTCCTCCGGGACGCCGTTGCGCACCATCTGCGCGGTCAGGTACGCGAACAGGTCGTCGGGGGTGATCCAGCCGCTGTCCTTGATCCGCCCGCTGCGCAGCCCCTCGACGATCTCGCCGGTGAACCGGGAGGTGCCGAGCGAGGACCCGGCCGGTGCCATCGCCGAGGCGGCCTGGAGGGCGTCCGAGGCGGTGATGAAGTACACGCCGGTCGGCCGGAGCAGCGTGCTGGGCGCGGGCCGCTGACCCTCGTCCGAAGCGCCTTTGGCCGTCCAGCCCTGGACGACGGAGCCGCTGGAACAGCAGTCCAGGAGCACGACCTTCGAGGAGGCCCGGCAGGACTGGAGCATCCGCTCCAGGAACTCGGCGGGCACGGCGGTGCCCGGCAGGTCGTCCGGGTCGGCGTCCCGGGTGAGGAAGTACAGCTGCCCGTCGGCCTCGCAGAACTCCCCGTGCCCGCTGAAGTAGAGCAGGGCCGTCTCACTGGACTGCCGCTCCTCCAGGAACTCCTCGATGGCGTGCAGCATTTCGGCGCGCGTCGGCTCGGCGACCATCGCGCACTCGTTGTACATGCCGATCTCGGTGCTCTCCAGCACCGCCCGCATGTAGTGCAGGTCCGCCCGGACCGGCGGCAGATCGTGGTAGCGCTCGCTGTCGTACGTGGATACGCCGATGAGCATGGCGTACCGGTCGTTGTCGCTCACGCGGCGCCCGGCCCGTCCTCGTCGCCGCTGGTGCTGGTGCCGTCGCCGTTCGCCGGGCCCTGGGTCTCCTTGAGGAAGCGCTCGATCTGCGCGTCGTCCGCGCGGGCCTGCTTGCCGGAGATGGTGAGCGTCGCGCCGTCGGGCCGGGTGACGACCACGGTCCGCTGCGGGACCCGGGCCAGCCAGATCTGGATCCCGGCGGCGGCCAGCGAGCCACCGCTGAACAGCAGCCCGACGAGGTCGGCGACCGGACCGCCCTTGTCGGTGTCACCGGCGGTCGCCGGCGGGCCGCCCGGGACGTCGAGGACGGCCCCCGGGTCGGCCTCGGCGAGGGCGGCGAGCAGTTCGCGGGCTTCGCGCCGGGCGCGCAGCGGGTCCTCGTCGACGATGGAGACGCGGTAGCCGGCGGCCGGGTCGGTGTGGGTGGTGCGCACGTTCGGTGTCCCCCTTGGTTCCCCGTGCGGTGTACACGGACGCACGGACCGACGAGGCTAACGTCAGGGACTGACAGCCGGACCACCCCTTGCCGAAAACCCGCTGGTCATTGGCGTGAAACGCACAGTTCCGCCCAGACGGTCTTCCCGGGTGCGCCGACGCGCGGCGCGACCGCCCACCGACTCGCCAGCCGCGCCACGACGAACAGCCCGCGCCCCGACTCGGCGTCCCCGGGCGGCTCGTGGGAGGAGAGCAGCGGTACGCGTTCGGTACGGGTGTCGGTGACCTCGACCCGCAGGGTGTCGGCCGTGCCGGTGAGCCGGAGGTGGAAGTCCCGGCCGGACACGTGCCCGTGGCGCACGGCGTTGCCGGTCAGCTCGGCGGCGATCAGCGTCAGGGTCTCGTTGGCGGTGGACGCGTAGGGGTGGCCCCAGGCGTCGAGACGGTGCGAGACGAGACGGCGGGCGAGACGGGCGCCGCGCGGCGAGGACGTGAAGCGCATCGAGAACTCAAGGGCCGCTGGTGCGGGTGAAGTTTCGCTGTTCATGGGGCCCACGCTCCCGCCGCCCGCCTACGGTGACCAAGACACGACGCGCCTACGGGCGGTAGCGGTAGGCGACGTGAGGTGGTGTGTAGGCGGCGCGGAGCGTGACGGCCGACGAACAGGGACGTTGGCCGGTGGAGGTGATGCCAGGCATGAGCGAACCCACCCAGCGACCGGACGACGACGTGGGCGAGAGCACGGGCGACGACACGAGCGCCGGGCCCGCGCCGGACCCGGGCTCGGGCATGCTCCGCGTCTTCGGCCGGCAGTTGAAACGCTTCCGGTTACGGGCGGGCCTGGAGCGGCCCGAGTTCGGCGCGCGGCTGGGCTACTCCGTGTCGACGATCGCGGCGTACGAGCAGGGCCGCCGCGTGCCGCCGCCCCGCTTCATCGACCAGGCGGACGAACTGCTGGACGCGGGCGAGGTCCTGAAGGAGATGAAGGAGGAGGTGGCCCGGGCGCAGTACCCGGCGTTCTTCCGCGATGCGGCCAGGTTGGAGGCGGAGGCGGTTGAGCTGCATGTGTACGACACGCATGTGGTCAACGGCCTCTTGCAGACCGAGGAGTGCGCAAGGGCAGTGTTCGGAATGTGGAGGCCGCTCCTCGACGAGTCGGTCATCGCGGAACGGATCGCAGCCCGATTGGCCAGGCAGCAGATCTTCTCCAGGCGCCCGCACCCACACGTGAGCTTCGTGATCGAGGAGGCTGTTCTTCATAAGCGGCTCGGCGGACGGGACATCTGGCGAGGGCAGCTGGAGCACATCCTATTGATCAGCCAGTCACGCAACGTCGAGATCCAGGTGATGCCGCTCGATCGCGAGGAACACGCGGGCCTCGCAGGGCCGTTCACCTTGATGGAGATGAAGGACGGGCGCAGGATTGCCTACGCGGAGGTGCAGAGCGACAGCCGTCTGCACACCGAGCGGGCCAAGGTCCGTGAACTGGAGGCTACGTATGGCAGCCTGCGTGCTCAGGCCCTCACACCGTGGGAATCGCAGGCCCTGATCGAGAAGTTGCTGGGAGACCGATGAACGTGAAGAAGTTCGGGCACGAGAACGACACGCTTGCCTGGTTCAAGAGCAGCTACAGCGCCGGAGACGGCGGCCAGTGCGTTGAGGTGGCCGGATGCCCCAACTGCGTCCACGTCCGCGACTCCAAGGACACGGACCGCCCTGGGCTCGTGGTCGGCACGTCCGCCTGGACGACGTTCATCGGCTTCACAAGCCGATAGAACTACGACGCGGCTGCCCCGGACCTCGAAGGGTCCGGGGCAGCCCCATGTCACGCCGCGTTCTCCCTGGCTGCCTTGCGCGCCGGAGGCGTCCATCGCCCGAGCTCGATCTCCTTGTCGAGCCGCGCCTGGAAGTGCGCGTGTGCCGCCCGCATCTCGGCTTCACGGTCGGCCTTGTAGAAGGGCGCGACGTAGCCGGCCGGGGGCGGGGTGTTGGCGGGGTCGGCGAGGTGCGCCAGGAGGTCGAGGTAGTCCTGCTTGGTCTGGCCGTGGCCGTAGGTGTTGAAGTCGCCAGCGATCTTCCGCCCGTTGGCGTCGAAATAGGTCACGGCTTCGTAGTCGTGTAGCTGCGGGTAGCGGGACTTGAAGATCGAGACAAGCTGCTCGGCTGTGATGCCAAGCCAGACAGAGACAAGGGCATCGAGTTCGACTTGCGCGGCACGGCGCTCGTGTTCGGTGCGGAAGGGAGTGGAGTAGTCCCAAGTCGGGGCGACTCCAGCGGTGAGGGGTTTGAGGTATGGCCAGTCAGGGTTGGCCCAGTCCTCGTACGCCGCCCACGTATGGTCGAACAGTTCCTCCCAGAGAGGGGCGTAGTGGGAAGTGAGAGCGTTCAGGCGGAGAATACGCAGCACCAGGGCGGGAGCGAGAGGGTGCTTCGGGTCGGGGGCAGGCATTGCTCGGGCCTCGGCGACTTGGAGGTGCCCGCGTCCCGTGACGCGCAGCAGGTAGTCGAGCGGCAGCGTTGCCCAAAAGCCTGCGTTGAGGACAGTCAGGAGGTTGTTCTCCAGGGCAGCCGAGTGAACGGTTAGAACATGTGCAGGGCCTGGCGGGATAAGGGCGGCGTGCAGGCTGCGTGCATTGTTAGCGGGGATCATGGTGCGCCATGCCAGACGGAAGTACGCGGTGAACGGCTTTCCGCGCCAGGAGTCCTGCGCTGCGAGGTACTTCGTCTCGTCGGTGGCCCGCACTAGGTTGGTCACAGGAATGTACGCCTCGGGCAGCTCTGTTGGCGCTTGCAAGTCCCAGTCCCGGTTGCTCCGGCAGGGGATTCTCGGTTGCTTGGAAAAGGGAAGCGCTGATGCGAAGTGGGGCCCTTGGAGAATTACATCACCAAGCTCCGAGACAGCCTGATTACCCCAGCGGATCATTCCTTCCTTCTTGCCGCTGGCTTCGTCGTACCCGCGCGTGATCATTGGATGGTAGTCGACAAGGCTGTTTTGGTATGCCGCCAGCGCTTCGATTGCCCCTTGTTCACCAGTAAGAACTGTATACAGTAGAGGCGTTTGTGCTGCTCCTCCGGTTGACCCCGTCAGAGCCTGCCAGCTGGACAGCAAACTCGTGTTCACATGCACCACGCGCTCGCGGTGTGGCCTGATGTCCCACGAGCCATTGTGCTTGATGCCAGGCGTCGAACCCTGTCCGTCATGGGCCAGCGAATCGGGCAGGACATCGGCATCGCGCAACTCACTGAGATGTAGGAAGTCAGGATCCTGTGAAGTCCCGTAGATATGCATCGCGAACTGCTGGGCGCGGTCGAGGTCTTCAAATGCCCAGTTTGCTGAGTTCACGAAGTGCGCGTGGACGCGGAGATGCCGATACGCGGCGGCTCGGATGGCTCCTTCTCGCACGCCACCGAAGTGGGTGTCTGGGTGGATCAGGCCCGCACTGCCATTCCGGCCGATGTTCTGCCATACCTGTGTCATGAAGGCGCGGTAGAGATCGCCCTGGGTGCCGAGGAGGAGCGGATACAGAGCTGGGCTGCCCAGCACGGCGACGATCCCCGAGTGTGCGGCTAGCTCGACGAGAAGGAAGTCCCGGCGGTCCATGCCCATGCTCAATACATTTTCCTTGCAGAGGCGCCATTCCTCCGCTCCCGGCTTCTCTGCCAGGACAAACCAAGGCTCCAGCTCCGCCAGAACCAGGCCCTCTTGCCACTGCGGCCGCACCCAAGGCGGATTCCCCACCTGAAGATCGAACCCGCCCCGCCCCCCGAACACCTGGGCGAACTCCAACTCCCAGTGGAAGAAGCCCTGCTGCGCCGCCACGTCGTTCGCGACGCCCACCCACGGGAACCGGCTCTCCAGCCAGTAGGAGCGGTCCATGCCCATCCAGTCCGGCAGCTCGTCCTCGTACTGCTCCAGCGCGCAGAGCGAATCGAAGGATGCGACCAGGGACTCCGCCGGCACGTCGTGGGTGCCGAGCAGGGCCTCCGCGAAGTCCAGCCAGTCGTCCAGGTCCGCCAGCGGGATGACCTCGCGACGCTGGCCCGCGAAGGCCTGCTCGCCCTGCCGCTTGCCCTTGCGCCGCTTGTCGATGTCGCCGCGCTTGACCTCCTTCACGGTGACGTTGCCGAGGAGGTCGACCTCCTCGTACGTACGGATCACGTCCGACGCCGACACCGGTGCGGAGGTCCCCGCACCGGCCGTGCCCCGCTCAGGCGCGGCCTCCGCCCGCTCGTACCGCCCGTCCGTGCCGTTCAGTAGCCCGGCCTCCTGCACCGGCCAGAACCACAGCGCGCACCAGGCGTCCATGATCTTCTTCAGGCGCCAGTACGGGGTGTCCACGGCCGTCAGGTCGGCCAGCACCTTTTCCCGGGGCACCGCTTCCCGCGGCGAGCGCAGCCAGTCCGCCTCCGCCTCCCACACGTCGACGCGTCGGGAGATCTCCCTCTCGGAGATCGTCAGCCGCTGGACCACCAGGTCCCACAGGTACTCGGCCCGCCGCGCCAGGCCCTGCAGGCGGGCCGTCTGCTTCGCCGTCGGGGACTTGGCGACCGCCTTGCGCCAGGCGGCGAGCGCCTTGGCGGCCTCCGGTGCGAGCGCCTTCGCCTCCTTCTCCGCGGCGACCGCGCCCCACTCCTTTGCCGGGAGCAGGAAGTGGTGCACCGCCCCCTCCGGCAGCGGTGTGCCCGCCTGGGCGTCCGTCAGCGGGTGGCGCTCCGGGGTGGTGCCCAGCCAGCCGCCCTTCTTCAGGCGCTCGGGGCCGTACACCTCGCGCCGGCCGCCGATCAGCGAGTTGCCGCGCCGCAGGTGCAGGCCGAACCAGGGGGCCTCCATGCCCGGGTGCATGGTGTTGAGCCACAGGGAGACCTCGGCCAGCTCCACCGCCGTCTCGTTGAGGTCGACGCCGTAGGAGTTGTGCAGGGCGATGTACGCCTTGGCCTTCTGGAGCTCGACGGCGTACTGCTCGGTGTCGATCGAGCGGCCCAGTTCCTTCTGGCGGCGGCGCAGGTACTCGGCGGCGACCTGGTTGATCGCCTCGTTGAGGAACGCGCCCGAGCCGAGGGCCGGTTCGCAGATCTTCCAGTCCAGCAGCT
Source organism: Streptomyces sp. NPDC058872 (assembly GCF_042743065.1). Taxonomy (NCBI): domain Bacteria; kingdom Bacillati; phylum Actinomycetota; class Actinomycetes; order Kitasatosporales; family Streptomycetaceae; genus Streptomyces; species Streptomyces sp. NPDC058872. The sequence continues at coordinate 7,453 of NZ_JBHYMK010000044.1, read as the reverse complement.
CGCGTGCCTCGGTCACCGTGCCGTCCTGGTCCAGGCGGTGCTGGAGGGCCAGCTGCACCGTGACCTTGGTCAGTGACTCCGGGGTGTAGTACGAGGCCGAGGTCTGGCGGTCGCGGCCGGACAGCCGGTAGACGAACGAGCCGGGGGCGTAGCGCACCCGCAGCTCCTCGCCGGTGTTCCGGTCCTGTCGCCGGACGAAGACCGCGTCCGGGTACTCGTCGGCCTTCGACTTGGGCACCAGCCAGGAACCGTCCTTCGGGTCGCCGCCCTTGGCGACCTCGTACAGTTCCTCGCCCGCGATGAAGCCGGAGTACGACATCAGGCCCTCGTAGACGGCGCCGAGCTGGTTGATGCCCAGCTGCGCGTACGAGATGAAGCCGCCGCGCTCGCCCTTCTTGCCCTTGGTGAGCATGAGCTTGTGCAGGACCTCGTACAGGGTGGCGTTGCGCAGCCGGGTGTCGAGGTAGCGGACGGACTCGCCCCGGGCGAGGGCCTCGTCGGCGTCGTGGCGGGGGTCGGTGACGGTGTCCGCGCCGATCAGCCGGATCGAGTCGCGTTCGAAGAGCGTGGAGTGCAGCGGCTCGAAGCGCAGCCCGAGGTCCTCGCTGGTCTTCGCACCGGGGGCGGCGGCGTCGGCGGCCTCCGCCGTCCCGGTCGCCTCGCCGTGCGTGCGGCGCGGCCGGTAGCCGTCCTGGACCTTGCGGAACAGCAGGTCCAGGGACTCGTACAGGTAGAAGCCGCGGCGGGACTTCTCGTCGACGAGGTCCCGCTCCGCGACGAGTTCACCGAGCCGCCCGAGGCCGTAGCCCAGCTGGTACTCGGGGTAGTCGGACGGCAGGATGCCCAGCTCGGGGCGGGCCTCGGCGTACAGCAGGAACAGGATGCGGTACAGGTAGCGCAGCGACTCGCGGGTCAGCTGGCGGCCCAGTTCGGGGAGTTCGCCGATGTCCTGCGGGTGCACGCCCTGCTCGCGCAGGCGCTCCAGGACCTCGTTGGCGATGAGCTCCACGCTCAGCCGCAGTCCGTCGCGCAGTTCGCCGGAGACGCCCACCGCGTGCTTGGTGGACTTGCCGACGAGTGCGGCGAGGGGGTTCTCGCCGCCCTCCTCGGGGGTGCGGAGCGAGTCGGCGCCGAACAGCGCGGCGACGGTGTCGAGTTCGCCGCCCGCCCGGGTGTCGTTGCGCTGGAGCGCGAGGTCCAGGGAGACCGCGAGATAGCGGCCCTCGCCCCAGACCATGCGGTCGGCGAGGACGACGACGCCGCCGACGAGCAGCAGGACGTAGCGGGGGGCGTCCTCGCAGGCGAAGAGGAACGAGGCCAGCTTGGAGCCGGTGGTCAGGCTGTTCGAGCCGTCGAGGGCGACCGGTTCCAGGAGTCGGCCGGGGCCGTCGGGGTCGAGGGCGGCGTCCGGTTCGGCGGCCCAGCCGCAGTCGACCGCGACCAGGCCCTTCTCGGCGTGGGCGACCGGCACCTCGTGGCTCTGGCCGGCCCGCTCCACGGTGAGCGTGCCCGCCTTCGCGTCGTAGCCGAGCGCGCGCAGCACGTCGGCGTTGAGCGTGCGCACCCGTTCGCGCCAGGCGGGCGCGCCGTACGTCGCCGCGTCGTTCCCGGTGTCGGGCGTGGCGGCGGAGCCCTCGGCGTCCTCGGGGAGGGCGAAGGAGGACCGGGCCCGGAAGTAGTCGCGGCGCAGGGCCCGCAGCCCGGCCCGCGGGGTGACGGGCAGGGCCGTGCCGGCGTCCTCCCGCGCGGTGTCCGGGTCCTCGGCGGGGGCCGGCCCGCCCGCCCCGGCCGGCGGCCCGGCGGCCTCCTCCCGCTCCTTCCACGTCTGGAGCAGGCCCGTCTTCAGGTCCTTGGGCAGCACCTCGGCCAGGTAGTGGGCCGAGAAGTAGTCGCCGCGGTTCACCAGGGAGTCGTACGTCATGGCAGGTGCTCTCTCAGCGGGCGGCGGGCGCGGCGGACGGGGACACGGGGGCGGCGGGCGGGGCGTCGGGATCGGGCAGCAGGACGGCGAGGACCCTCAGCATCGGGCGCTGCCCGGTGGTCAGCAGGTCGTCGGCCAGGTCGGTGAGCCGCCGCTTGGTCTGCTCGCCCGCGAGCGTGGGCTGCTCCCAGTCGCCGAGCCGCAGCTTGTGGCGCTCGATCGACTCGCGCAGCGGACGGTCCCAGGCGTCCCGGTGCCGCTCCATGAAGGCCTCGGCGGCGGCGAGCGCGTCCGGGACGGCCTCGGCCAGCGGGGCGGGGTCGCGGTAGCGGAGCTCGTTCGCCATCGTCGGGCCGACTCCGGAGCGGCGCAGCAGGGACACCATGTCGTCGTCCACCGCCCCGTGCCGCGTCACGCCCATCCACTTGACGACCGTCGGCCTGCCCAGGGTGTTGGAGTACACGCCCTGCACGAGGAAGACGGGCTCCGCCACGTTCGCCGTGATCATCGGCGCCTCCTGGCGCCCGAGCCGGACCAGCACCTTGTCCGTCAGCCATTCGACGACCGGATGCAGATCGGTCAGCAGGGAGATCTCCGGCCAGCTGGAGGTGGAACCCGCCTCGCGGGCCCGCTGGAGCGAGTGCTGGGCGAGGCGCCGGTTGAAGGTGACCAGGAGGCGTTCGCGCAGCCGCTGTTCCCGCAGGTAGTCCACGGGCAGTGCCTTGAGGCGGTGCAGCAGGTCGGCCGGCGGGCGGAAGGACAGCAGGCCGGACTGCTCGTCGCGGTCGAGGTCCAGCCGCTCGCGGGCGTCCGGGTAGACCTCGCGGAGCGCCTCGTCGAGGAAGTGGGCGGTCGAGTCGAAGAGGCGGGGGAGGACGGCGCCCGTCGCCGTGCCCGCGTCCGTGGGCGTTCCGCCTCCGGGCGTCCCGGCCGGGGACCCCGCGGCCTCGGCCTGCGCTCCGGCCGGCGCGTCCGGGTCCTCGCCGACCGCGCCGAAGAAGTCCGCGAGGAAGTCGTCCATCGCCGCCGTGCCGGCGTCCTCGTCGGACCGGTGTCCGTCGAGGGACTCGTCCACGGTCCGGCCGCGCAGCAGATCCTGGATCAGGGACTTCTCCTCGGCCTCCGCGCGGTAGAGGCCGGTGACGGCTTCGGCGGTGCCGAGCGAACGGTGCGCCTGGTCCTCCCGCTCCAGGAGCCGCTCGGAGACCAGGGTGTCGTCCTTCGCGCCCTCGGTCCCGCTGGTCAGGATCAGGGCGTGGAACTGCGGCGGGTGGGCCTGCCCGTAGCGGTCGATGCGGCCGTTGCGCTGCTCGATGCGGATCAGCGACCAGGGCACGTCGTAGTGCACGAGCTGGTGGCACTGGCGGTGCAGGTTGACGCCCTCGGAGGCCACGTCACCCGTCAGCAGGATCCGTACCGGTGCTCCGGCGAGCCCGAACTCCTCCACGACCCGCATCTGCTGCTCGTCGGAGAGGCCGCCGTGCATGACGCGGAGGGACTCCTTCGCCGCGCGGCCCCGGAAGCCGAGGGCCGCGGGCAGGACGCCCGCGAGCCACTCCAGGGTCTGGACGCGCTCGGAGAAGACCACGACGCGGGTGTCCGAGGCCGGGCCGACCCCGATCTCCTTCAGCTGCTCGACGAGCGCGCCGAACTTCGCCGAGTCGGCCTCGGTCAGGTCCGCGGTCAGCTCGGTCAGTCGGCGCAGGGCGGCGAGCTCCGCCGCCGTGCCCTGCGGGTCGTCCTTCTTCTCCAGGGTTTTGGTGCGGGCGGTGACCGTGGCCCGGAACGCGGCGTGGGAGGAGAGGAAGGACTTCAGGAGGGTGTACGGGAAGAGCGGGACCGAGCTCACCGAGGGGCGGCCGTCCTCGGGCAGCCAGACGGCGGCCAGCTCCTCGAAGACCTTCTCCTCGGCGGGGGTGGCCGGGCAGTGCACCGCCTGGGAGGGGCCGCGGTCCGCCCACTGCCCCTTCATCTGCTCCCGGACCTCGGTGCTGATCTTCGTGCGGCGGATGAAGAGGTGCTCGATGTCCTCGGCGCGGTAGTTCTCCGGATCGCGGATCGCCGCCGGGTCCAGCAGACCGATCAGCTCGGCGAACGACCGGGCGTCGCCGTTGTGCGGGGTGGCGGAGGCGAGGATCAGGGCGTCGGTGCGCGGTGCCAGGGTCTGGGCGAGCTGGTTGCGCAGGGAGCCGCGGTTGATCAGGTTGTGCGACTCGTCGATGACGACCGCGTCCCAGCGGATCTGCTCCAGGTGGTGGCGGTACTGGTCGGTGTTCTTGAGCGTGTCGATGGAGACGATGACCCGCTTGAAGTACGTGAACGGGTTCCGCCCCGCCGGGATCTCCCGCTGGATCCGCTCGATGCCCACCGAGTCCAGCCGGACCAGCGGAATGGAGAACCGCGTCCACAGCTCGTGCTGGAACTGCTCCAGGACGTGCTGGGGGGTGACGACGAGGATGCGTTCGCCCCGGCCGCGGCGGATCAGCTCCGCGAGCGTCAGACCGATCTCCAGCGTCTTGCCCAGGCCCACGACGTCCGCGATCAGCAGCCGCGGCCGCAGATTGGCGCCGGACAGGGCCAGCTCGGCGGGCCGCCGCTGGTAGGGGAGCGAATCCAGCAGGAAGGAGTCCGCGAGGGCGAGCCGCCGCTCGGACTGCGGCAGGGCGGTGCGGCGCAGCACGGCCTCCAGGAACAGCCGGGAGCGCCGGTAGTTCGGGGAGTCGTCCGCGATCAGCCGGGTGTCCCGCGGGTCGATCAGCTCGATGGTGTCCAGCCGGGTGAAGAACACGGCCTCCTGGTCGCGGACGAAGTCCGACACCCCGACCACTTCCACCCGGCTGCCGTCGTCCCTGGTCGGTACCGCGTTCCTGACCAGCCACACCTCGTCGCGCACGAGGACCTGCGCGCCGGCCGGGAACTGCTCCTGCCCCGCCGCGTCCGGCACGTCGCCGTTCTGCTCGGGACTGGTCTGGACGGCGGTCACCCGGCGCCTCCTGTGGTGTTTCGTGACGGATGGGGCAGGCCCTCCAGTATCGCGGGTCTGCCAGGGGCGGAGGGCCGGGCTCAGAAGGCCGAGCTCGCCGCGTAGACCTCGCGGAGCCGCTGCGCGGTGATCCGGGCCTGGGCGGAGTGCAGCCGCTGCCCCGAACGGCTCCGGGGCCGGGGAGCGGGAGCCGGCGCGGCAGCAGGATCCGGCTCCGCCTTCGGCACGGCATCGGCGTCCGGAGCGGGCGCCGGGGGGGATGCCGGCGTGGTCGGTGCGGCCGGAGGCGGAGCGACGGGGGAGCCGGGGCCCGGCGCGGGGCGGTCGACGAGGGTCGGGGTCGGTTCCGGGGCACCGGGCGGGAGGACCAGCGTCGTCGCCGCCGGCGCGTACGGCTCGGTGTCCGGCAGGTCGCCCGGAGCGACGGGCGGGGCCGGCGCGAGGACCGTGGGGAGCAGGACCTCCCGTTCGGAGGCGGGGGCCGCCGTGTGCGTCGTCAGTCGCCGTCGCGCCTGGGCGACCTTGACGCCCTGGGCCTCGATGAGCGTCCGGCACCGCTGGACGACCTCGCCGAGGGCCGGCCGGTCCCCGGCCCGGTGTGCCAGCATGGCGGTCAGCAGCGGCAGCAGGTCGTCCGGGACGCCCGACAGGTCGGGCGCCGTGTCCGGATCGGTCACCTGGTGGAAGAGGACGTTGATGTTGGCCGCCTGGTAGGGGAGGTGGCCGGTGACGGCGAACAGCATCACGGCGCCCAGCGCGTACACGTCGGCCGCGGGCGTCAGCGGCCGGTCGCCGCGCGCCTGCTCCGGCGGCATGCACGACGGCGTGCCGACCACCGTGTTGGGCGCGGTCAGCGACGCGCTGGACTCGGCGAAGACCGCGAGCCCGAAGTCGATGACCTTCGGCCCGTTGGGGCCGAGCAGCACGTTGGCCGGCTTCAGGTCGCGATGGAGCAGCCCCTGCTTGTGCACGGTCGCGAGCGCTTCGGCGAGGGTCGCCCCGAGCGAGGCCGTGAGCAGCGGGGGGAGCGCGCCGTGACGTGTCACGTGACGGCTCAGGTCGGGGCCCTCGATGTACTCGGTCGCGAGCCACGGCGGATCGGCCTCCGCGTCGGCGTCCAGGAGCGCCGCGATCCGAGCGCCCCAGATCGTCTTGAGGATCTCCACTTCCTGGGCGAAGCGCTGCCGGGTCTCGGAGTCCACGACCGAGGGCTTGATGACCTTGATCGCGGCAGGCTCCCCGCCGGGCGACTCGCCCAGGTACACCTGTCCCATGCCGCCCTGCCCGATGCGGCCGAGCAACTCGAAACCGCCCAGCTCGGCGGGGTCGTGCGGGCTCAGGGGAGCGATGTGCACCGGTGGCCTTCCTGCTCGGACGGGTGGGGACGGGGCTGACGGGTTCGCGCGTACCGCTCACCGTATCCGGACGGCGCCCCGTCCCGTACCGGCGGAGGGGAACTTCTGCGCAACGGGCCCGGCGGGGGAGCGCCGTTGCCAGGACATCCTTCGCTCCACCGCTGACGCCCACCCGCTGCCACCTCACCGCCCGCTCACCGTCGACCGTCCGATCATCACGTGTCGCTGGCGCATGGCCGGATCGCGCTCATGCACGTGCGTGGTGGAGCTGGCCCCTGACACAATCCCTCGCGCACCAGGCGGAGTTGGAGCCGTGCGCACATGTGGTGGGTGCGGCTCTGCTCCGACCCCCCCAGCACATCCGAAAGCAGGTACGACACTCCATGACGACGACGTCACGCCCCCGCGCCATACGCCGGAGGCGCACCGCCGCCCGCCTGACCACCCTGGCCCTGGCCTCCTGCGCCGGCCTGGCCATCGCCGCCTCGCCCGCCGCGGCCGCCGACCACCCCACCCGGCAGGAGCTCACCGCCGACTGCGCCTCCGGTCTCGGCAAGTGCACGTTCAACACCCCGGTGCTCGGCGAGGCGTACCTCGGAAAGTTCCACCAGGTGTCGGACTCCCTGTACAACTGCAGCTCGTCGGACGCCATCCAGACCATGAGCTGGTCGGACTCGGTCGGCTCCACCGACTCGGTGGGCGTCTCCGTGACGACGGGAGGCAAGATCGCGGGCATCGTCGACCTGAGCGTGACGGCGACGTACGGCCACACCTGGTCGAGCACCCACACCGAGAGCAACTCCCTCAGCATGACCGTCAAGCCGGGTGAGGTCGGCTGGATCTCCCGCGCGCAGGTCATGCAGCAGGTCTCCGGCACCTGGCAGACCCACTACGACAGCCGCAAGTGGGGCCACTACTACTGGTTCTGGCAGGACACCATCACGGGGCCCGCGAAGAACGGGACGGACGGCAAGAACAACGCGGTGGTCGTCAAGACCCGGAAGATGACCGAGGCCGAGCGGCGGTCCTGCGGGGCCGAGGGCCACGCGGGGAAGACGTTCGTGGAAAGCCGCTGACCGACCGGCCCGGGGCGGGGGGGGGGGGGCCCGCGGCCCCCCCCCCCCCCCCCCCCCCGCGGGGGGATAAAACACACCCCGCGCGCCCCCCCGGGTGCGGGGGTATGAGGGGGGGGGC
>NZ_JBHYMK010000043.1:61650-68761 GCF_042743065.1 Streptomyces sp. NPDC058872 | reverse complement strand
GAAAGGTGCGGCACCCGGCCCCTCGCCGTCGAACGGTCAGAACTGCTGCTTGTTCCGGTTGAACCAGGCGGCGCCGTCGGCCTTCGCCACGAAGACGATGATCAGGACGCCGAGGGCGAGGCTCACGATGCCGGCCGGCAGCGAGAAGAGGCTGAACAGCACGGCGAACGAGGCCCAGACGATCGAGCCGATCCGGACGCCGTTGCCACCGGACTTGAACCTGGCGGCCAGCACCATGCCGACGACGGCGAAGACCAGGGAGATGAGGCCGAGGAAGATCATGATGCCCTGGCCCAGGTCCGCGAAGGCCTCGGCGTCGGCGGACGTGGCGCCCGCACTCTCCAGGTCGCTGTCGAGGGCGAAGGAGAGGGCGATGATCGCGAGTCCGCCGAGCAGGTTGAGACCGCCCATGATCCACATCATCACGCGCGCGGACTTCACGTTGCCCGGCATCTCCATGGCCGCGCCGGGGTAGCCGCCGTACGGGGAGACCGGCGGGGCCATCGGGTAGCCGTAGCCCTGCTGGGGCACGCCCTGGGGGGCCTGCTGGGGGTAGCCGTAACCGGGCTGCTGGCCCTGGCCCTGATCCTGCGGCTGGCCATAGGGGTTGGTCGGTTCGCCGAAGCTCATCGCGGGATTCCTCCGTGAAATTCTCTGTGCGGGAACGACGCGGCCCGCGCGGAGGACTACACGATGTTTCAGCGGATTTCCCCCCGGCACTTTCCGCGGCACTTCGCGCATCATCGTTGTCGCAACGCCGACTCCTTGTCCAGTCGATACGGGGTGGAGTTGTGCAAGTGCAACCTCCCGTTCCGAGGGGCCGACTGCTCCGCGCGGGCGAATTGGAACAAGGCGGGGTTCATCCGGGAGGATGTCTCCATGAGCGCCCAGATTCTCGATGGCAAGGCCACCGCAGCCGCGATCAAGTCCGATCTCACCGTCCGTGTGGCGGCCCTCAAGGAGAAGGGCGTCACGCCCGGTCTCGGCACGGTCCTGGTCGGCGACGACCCGGCCAGCCAGAAGTACGTCGCGGGCAAGCACCGCGACTGCGCGGAGGTCGGTCTCGCCTCCATCCAGCGCACCCTGCCGGGCACCGCCACCCAGGAGGAGATCGAGGCGGTCGTACGGGAACTCAACGAGGACCCGGCCTGCACCGGCTACATCGTCCAGCTGCCGCTGCCCAAGGGCATCGACGAGAACCGCATCCTGGAACTGATGGACCCGGCCAAGGACGCGGACGGCCTGCACCCGACCAACCTCGGTCGCCTCGTCCTCAACGAGCCCGCCCCGCTGCCGTGCACGCCCAACGGAGTGATCACCCTGCTCCGCCGCCACGGCGTGGAGATCAACGGCGCCGAGGTCGTGGTCGTCGGCCGCGGCGTCACCATCGGCCGCCCGATGCCGCTGCTGCTGACCCGCCGCTCCGAGAACGCCACCGTGACCCAGTGCCACACCGGCACCCGGGACCTCGCGGCCCATCTGCGCAACGCCGACATCATCGTCGCGGCGGCCGGAGTGCCGCACCTGATCAAGCCCGAGGACGTGAAGCCGGGCGCGGCCGTCCTGGACGTCGGCGTCTCGCGCAACGGCGAGGGCAAGATCGTCGGCGACGTCCACCCCGGTGTCGTCGAAGTGGCCGGTTGGATCTCTCCGAACCCCGGCGGAGTGGGTCCGATGACCCGTGCGCAGCTGCTCGTCAACGTCGTCGAGGCCGCCGAGCGCGCGGCCGCGGCGCTCTGAGGTGACTCCCGGGACCCCGGCCGAGCCCGGGAACCCGGACGGGGCGGAGACGACGGGCGCGCTGCGGTCCACGACGTCCCCGGACGCCGGGCGGAAGGGCGGCCCGCGACGGCGGCTGCCCACCGTCGTCACCACCGATACCGCGCGCCCCGAGGGCGGCGGTCGGGCCGCGCCCGGCAGCGCCCCGGCCCCCGCGCGCCAGTGGCCGTTGATCACCGTCCTCGGACTCGCCGGGATCGGGCTGCTCGTGGTGGGGACGGACCTGTTCCCGCAGGCCTTCCGGGTGGGGACGATCCTGGTCGGGGCCGCGCTCCTGACGGGTGCGGCCCTGCGCCGGGCGCTGCCGTCGGTCGGCATGCTGGCCGTCCGTTCCCGCTTCACGGACATGATCACGTACGGCGTGATGGGCGGCCTGATCGTGCTGCTCGCGCTCATGGTGCAACCGCACCCCTGGCTGCGGGTCCCGTTCCTGGAGGACGTGCTCCACCTCACGGTGACCTAGACCGCGCTGCGAAGCGCGTCCCGGCTGCGCGGCCGGCGCGTTGTGGAATGCGGTTGCCCGCCCTCTCCCCCGTGGGAGGGCGGGCACCGCCGTGCAAGGGTGGTGTGCGGGCCGACGCCGGTTCAAGATCCGTCGGCGCACTGTGGCACGGAAGTGACGGTTCCGCTACTTCCGCTCGGCGGCCGGTGCCCGTGACGCCTCCGGAACCGCCATCCCCCGACGGGCCGAAGGGGCGGGGCCGCCACCGGGGACGCCGTCACCGTCGAGGTCGCGGGCGTCCAGCGGAGCGCCACCCGCGCCGGACGGGCCGGCACCGGTGCGTACGCGCCGATGCCGGCCGCCGCCCCGGGCGCGGACGCCCGGGCCTGCGGCGCGCTCGCGGACGGCGGTGGTGGGTGCGGCCGAACCTCCTGGCGACCGTGCCCGGACGGGTGGCAGTGAGCCGCACCACAAGGGGGTGGGGATTGGAGGGGGCCCGGGTCGGATAGCCTGACCGCTGGATATCTCTTCACATCGAGACACCGATCGATCAAAGGGCTATCCCGCACCAGGGGCAGGGACCCCCACCGCCAGCTGTCTTACGGAGATCGCCATGACCCGCACTCCCGTGAATGTCACCGTGACCGGCGCGGCCGGCCAGATCGGCTACGCGCTGCTCTTCCGCATCGCCTCCGGCCACCTGCTCGGCGCGGACGTGCCGGTCAAGCTGCGCCTCCTTGAGATCCCGCAGGGCGTGAAGGCCGCCGAGGGCACCGCCATGGAGCTCGACGACTGCGCCTTCCCGCTGCTCAAGGGCATCGACATCTTCGACGACCCGAACAAGGGCTTCGAGGGCGCGAACGTCGCCCTGCTCGTCGGTGCCCGCCCCCGCACCAAGGGCATGGAGCGCGGTGACCTGCTCGCCGCCAACGGCGGCATCTTCAAGCCGCAGGGCAAGGCCATCAACGACCACGCCGCGGACGACATCAAGGTCCTCGTGGTCGGCAACCCGGCCAACACCAACGCCCTCATCGCCCAGGCCGCCGCCCCGGACGTCCCGGCCGAGCGCTTCACCGCGATGACCCGTCTGGACCACAACCGCGCGATCTCGCAGCTGGCCCAGAAGACCGGTGCCTCGGTCGAGGACATCAAGCGCCTCACCATCTGGGGCAACCACTCGGCGACCCAGTACCCGGACGTCTTCCACGCGGAGATCGCCGGCAAGAACGCGGCCGAGGCCATCGGCGACGAGGCCTGGCTGGCCGACACCTTCATCCCGACCGTCGCCAAGCGCGGCGCCGCGATCATCGACGCCCGTGGCGCGTCCTCCGCCGCCTCCGCCGCGAACGCCGCCATCGACCACGTCCACACCTGGGTCAACGGCACCGCCGAGGGCGACTGGACCTCCATGGGCATCCCGTCGGACGGCTCCTACGGCGTCCCGGAGGGCCTCATCTCCTCCTTCCCCGTCACCTGCAAGGACGGCACGTACGAGATCGTCCAGGGCCTGGACATCAACGAGTTCTCCCGCACCCGCATCGACGCGTCCGTGGCCGAGCTGGCCGAGGAGCGCGACGCGGTCCGCGAGCTGGGCCTCATCTGAGTCCGAGCCGACCGGCGGACGGAGTCCGTCGCAGCTTCTCCACCCGGTGCCCCCGGGCCGTACGTCCGTACGGCCCGGGGGCACCGTTTTTCCGTGTCGCCGGAAGCCCCGGCTCCCCTATGCTGTCCCACCGGTTCTCGGTCAAGTGATCGAAGAACAAGGATAGTTCCACACACCCGGGGGAGTCTTGGCGCAGTCGTCCGTGCCCCAACAACCGAGCAGTCGTCCCACCGTCGTCGACCCGCGTCGCTTACCCGCAGCCAGCGAGGCGACCCGCCTCCTCTGCGCCGGTGCGTACCTCGACGACGCCTACCGCGATGCGGTCATCGACGAGCTGTACGTCCACGAGGAGCGCTTCGCCGCCGCTTCCCTCGGCTATGACGCGAGCCGCGTCCTCGCCCATGCCCTGCGCGCCCGCCGCGTCGAACTCGGCTGGGCCGCCGGCATCCTCGCCCTCTGGATCGTCGCGATCCCCCTCACCAAGGGCCTGGTCGTCCTCCTGCTCGCCCCCTTCCTGATCCTCGGCCTCGCCCGCTGGGTGCGCGGCACGTCCGCCAACGCCCCCTTCTACCGCTCGGTGCCCGCCCTCCTGCTGCGCTGGTACGGGCGGCTCTCGCTCCTCCAGGCCGCCCTGTTCCTCCTCTTCCTCGCGTTCGGCGACGCGGGCTCGGACAGCTCCTTCGACGGACCCTCCGGCGCGGGCGGAGACTTCCTCGACCTCCCGGTCGGCCTCGCGGTCCAGGAGGTGTGGGGCATCGGCACCCTGGAGGCCTGGATCACCCTCGCCGTGCCGCTCCTCGTGGCCTGGGCGGTGGCGGCCCAGCGCGGTCAGTCCGCCCGGGCGCTCACCGAGGAGCTCTCCCGGGAGCGCTTCGCCGACCAGCGCTCCGACCCCGCCGAGCAGGCCGAGGGCGCCCGCTTCCGCCGGCTGCGCGACCGGATCCGGATCGAGCAGCACGCCCGGCTCGTCCTGTACGGAGCCGCCGACCCGTTCTGCGGCGCCGGCACCCCGTACGAGCCCTGGTCGCTCTCGGTCGAACTCCGTCCCCGCGAGGACCTCGACGGACGGGCACCCGAACCGCTCGACAACGGCACCGTCCTGCGACACGTCGTCCCGCTCCTGGAGGCGCTGCGCATCCCCTCCCCGCACGGCTCGCCACAGCTCCAGGCGGCGGTGCGGGACCGGCTGCGCGAGTTGGAGATCGAGGAGGTCGTCTTCCTCCCGGTCGACGGCCTGCCGGCCCGCACCGCCGCCCCGTACGCCCCCGGTGCCTTCGAGGCGCACCGCGCGGGCTCCATCGAGGAGGGCGGCGAGACCCGTCGCCACTTCCTCCGGGTCCGGGTCGGCGGTTGGGGCGAAGAGATCGTCACCACGGTCTTCGTCCGCGTCCACACGCAGGGCGGCATGCTGATGCTGGAGGTCGCCCCGCACGTCCTGCGGCCGGTGCGGGAGCTCTACCGCCACGCCGACCGGAACGCCCACCGCTACCGGCACAACCACTTCCTCGGCAAGGCCGTCTGGGCGCTGGCCCGGACCCCCCGCTCCGCCGGTCACGCCCTCGCCACGCTCTGGCGTTCGCTCGGCCACTCCTGGCGGGTGCTCACCGCGGGCCACGCCAACGCCCTGCCCGAAGGGCCGTGGGCCTCGGTCCGGGAGCTGGGCTCCGACGACCAGGCCTCCCTCTTCCAGGACATGGACGTCAGCCGTTATCTGAAGAGCATTCAGGACCGGGTCGCGAACGGGGTGAAGACCGCGCTCCACGAGGCCGGTTACGAGACGGGCGAGTTCGAGCAGAAGATCGTCCACGTGGCCGAGGGCGGCACCTTCATCGAGAACACCAAGGGGAACGTCACCATCGGCCACCACAACACCGTCACCAGCAAGAGCTTCACCACTTCGACCACCGGAGGCGACCGTGGCTGAGAACGGCAACTCCCGTGACCGTGGCGGCATCCACGTCACCAACACCGGCGGCAACGTCACCATCGGCGACCACAACACCGTCACCAACACCGTGCACGGTGCCGCACCGGACCGCGACGCGCAGCAGGAAGAGCTGCTCCGGGCCGTCCGGCAGCTCCGTGCGGACCTGGAGGGCGTCGTCCCCTCCGAGCTGACCGCCGCCCTCGACGCCGAACTCTCCGACGTCGAGGACGAGATCGAGGGCACCGGTCGGGCGAGCACCGGCCGGCTGACCGCCCTGCGCGGCGCCCTCGCGGAAGCGGGTGCGGTGGCGGAGCTCCTCGCCTCGGGCGTGGCCGTGGGGCAGGCCGTCGGCGCCCTGCTCGGAGGGTGAGGTGAGCGGCTACGGGGGCGGTTCGGCGGGCGGCGCCCGCTGGAACGACGAGACGCAGAGCTGGGAGACCGGGGGAGCGGGGCGCGCGCCGGTGACCCCGCCCGTCGGTGCGGGCGGCCCCGTCGCACCTCCGCCACCGTCTTCTCCGTCTCCTCTGCCTCCTCCGCCTCCTCCGACGTACGTGCCCGGCTCCCCACCCCCGTACCTGCCGGAAGCGGGCGGCTGGCAGCACTCCGCGGCTCCCGTGCCGGCCGGGCGGCCCCGATCGCGGGCCGTGCTGGTGGCCGGGGCGGTGGCGGCCGTCCTGGCGGCGGGTTCCTTCGGTGCCTGGCTGGTCTGGGGCGGAGAGGACGGGAGCGACGGTCCTGCCGCAGGCCCCGGGACCTCCGTCTCCGCCCCCGCGGAGCCGGACGGTCCGACGGCCCCGTCCCCGTCGGACCTCCCCCCGGAGTCCCCCTCCGATGCGCCCACCGCCACGGCCGGGACGCCCCCGGAGGGCTACCGGGTCCAGGAGGACCTCAAGGGCTTCACCATCGCCGTCCCCGAGGGCTGGGACCGCACCGAATCCGACCAGGGCGTGTTCTACAACGCACCGGACGGCCGGAGCCTGCTCCAGGTCTTCGTCATCGAGGGAGCCGGCATGACGCCGTACGAGGCGCTGCGCGGCACCTCCGAGGACGGGCGGACCGGCAAGCCCGGCTACCGGGAGATCAGCCTCGCCCCGGTCGCCGACGAGCCGGACGCCCCGGCGGACTCCGCCGAGTTGGTGTACGCGTACGACCGCGAGGGAGGCCGTCGCCAGGTCGTCGACCGGGCCTTCACGGCCGAGGACGGCAACCAGTACGCGATCCTGGCCGCGGGCCCGGAGACCGACTGGCCGAAGCAGCGCGAAGTCCTGCGGGTGGCCTTGGAGTCCTTCCGGCCGGGAGCGTACTGAGGGGGGCGACGCGCGGGCACCGGGCCCGGGGGGCCCCCCCGGCGGTGGGGGTC
>NZ_JBHYMK010000043.1:0-61640 GCF_042743065.1 Streptomyces sp. NPDC058872 | reverse complement strand
GTCCCGCACCGTCGGTGCGGGACCACGGGCCCGCCCGTCGGGATGCCGGTCGGACGTCCCGGTCCCGTCCCGCGGGGGCGCCCGCCCCCGGCCTCCGCCCCCTGCCTCCGTCAGGCCCTTCGGCCCGTCAGGCCCTTCGGCCCGTCAGGCCCTCCGGCCCGTCAGGCCCTCCGATTCCCGGAGCCGCGTCGCGAGCGCGGACAGGCCGTCGAGGGTCCGCAACAGGAGGCCGTCGCCGAAGGTGATCCTGGTGGCGCCCAGGCGGCCGAGTGCGGCGGGGGCGGGGCCGTCCGGCGCGGCCAGGGCGTTGAGCGGGAGCTCCCCGAGGGCGACCCGCAGGGCCGGGAGGTCGGCGGCCGGGGCCGCGATCGGATAGACGCAGTCCGCGCCCGCCTCCGCATAGAGCCGGGCCCGGGCGATCGCGGCCTCCAGGGCGTCGGGCGCCCGGCGGACGTACGCGTCCACGCGCGCATTGAGGAAGAGCTCGGGCCCCGCCGCGGCCCGCACCTCCGCCAACCACTCCGCGTGGGCCTGCGGATCGCGGAGCGTGCGGTCCGGTCCGGTGTCCTCCAGGTTGACCCCGACGGCCCCGGACTCCCGTGCGCGCTCGACGAGTTCGGTCGCCGGGAGTCCGTAGCCGCCCTCCAGGTCCGCCGTCACGGGCACCGAGACGGACCGGGTGATCCGTGCGACGGCCGCGAACATCTCCGCCGCCGGGGTGTCCCCGTCCTCGTACCCCAGGGCGGCGGCGATCCCCGCACTCGGTGTGGCGAGCGCCGGATGCCCGGCCGCCTCGAAGGCGCGGGCGCTCGCCGCGTCCCACGGACCGGGCAGCACCAGCGGATCGTCCGCGGGCCGGTTCCGGTGGAGGGCCCGCAGCGCCGCGGCGGTCATGCGGGGCGCGGGGCGTAGTGGCCGGGCGCCATCCGGGTGGTGACGCCGATCCGGTTCCAGGCGTTGATCGTGACGATCGCGGCGATGACCCGGGCGAGTTCGACCTCCTCGAAGTGCGCGGCGGCCCGTGCGTACACCTCGTCGGGCACGGAACCGTCGGTGAGGACGGTGACCGCCTCGGTCAGGGCGAGCGCCGCGAGCTCGCGCTCGGTGTAGACGTGCCCGGACTCCTCCCACGCGGAGAGCTGCACGATCCGCTCCACGCTCTCGCCCCCGGCCAGCGCGTCCTTGCTGTGCATGTCGATGCAGAAGGCGCAGCGATTGATCTGCGAGGCCCGCAGCTTGATCAGGTGGTACAGGGTCGGGTCGATGTCCTTCGCGGTCGCCGCCTCCAGCCGGAGCATCGCCCGGTGGAACTCGGGGAGGCGCTCGGCGAGAGGGAGGCGGGAGACGTGCGCGGGGGTGGGGACGACCGTGTCGGTCGCCGCTGTCGAGGTGGTCATGACGATCACCGTACGGAGCAGATGGCGCAGTTGTATGGTCCATTTCCATGGCGAATGACTGGGCCACTTTCGGGTCCGACCTCCACCTGGAACTCCGCGGCCCGCGCCTGCGCGCCGGACTCATGGACGCCTTGCGGGAGGCCGTCCGCAGCGGTCGCCTGGCGGCCGGCACCCGGCTGCCGTCCTCCCGTTCGCTCGCTGCGGACCTCGGCATGGCCCGCAACACCGTCGCCGACGCCTACGCCGAACTGGTCGCCGAGGGATGGCTCACCGCCCGGCAGGGTTCCGGCACCCGCGTCGCCCCGCGGGCCTCGCCCCGCACCCCCGCGCCCGCCGTCCCGGTGCCCCCGCCGGCCGCCACGGGCCGCGACCGACCCGCCGCCCCCGCGCACAGCCTGAAGTCAGGCAGCCCCGACCTCGCCGCCTTCCCGCGCGCCGCGTGGCTCAAGGCGTACCGACGGGCGCTGACCAACGCCCCCAACGAGGCCTTCGGGTACGGCGATCCGCTCGGCCGGATCGAACTGCGCCGCGCCCTGGGCGAGTACCTCGCCCGCGCGCGGGGCGTGCACGCCCGACCCGAACGGATCGTGATCTGCGCCGGCTTCGTGCACGGCCTGGAGCTGATGGGGCAGGTGCTGCGGGCCCGCGGGGTGCGGAACGTAGCCGTCGAGTCGTACGGACTCGCACTCCACGACGGTCTGCTGCGCCGCGCCGGGCTGCGGACACCCGTCCTGGGCTTCGACGAACGGGGCACCAGAACAGGGGAGTTGACCGAGGTGCGCGACTGCGGAGCGGTTCTGATGACGGCCGCCCACCAGTATCCACTGGGTGGCGCCCTCCCTCCGGAGCGCCGGGCGGCGGTGGTCGACTGGGCGCGCGCCTCCGGCGGCCTCGTCCTGGAGGACGACTACGACGGGGAGTTCCGCTACGACCGACAGCCGGTCGGTGCGCTCCAGGGGCTCGATCCCGAGCACGTCGTCTACTTCGGCACGGCGAGCAAGTCCCTCGCGCCCGGGTTGAGGCTCGGCTGGATGGTCCTGCCGCAGGACCTGGTGGAGGACGTGGTGGCGGTGAAGGGGGCCGCGGACTGGGCGTCGAGCACGCCGGACCAGTTGGCGTTCGCCGAGTTCCTGCGCTCGGGGGCGTACGACCGGCACGTGCGGGCGATGCGACTGCGCTACCGTCGCCGCCGCGATCAACTGGTGGCGGCCGTCGCCGCGCACTCCCCGGGGACCGCGGTCAGCGGGATCGCGGCGGGCCTCCACGCCGTCCTGACCCTGCCGCCCGGCACGGAGCGGGCCACCCTGCGGGCCGCCGCATGGCGCGGGCTCACCGTCCAGGGCGTCGACCAATTCCGCCGCCCGGGGGTGCCGGTCACCCTCGAGGGCCTCGTCGTCGGCTACGCCACGCCCCCGGACAGCGGCTGGCAGGGCGCGCTCCGGGCCCTGTGCGGGATCCTGCCGTGAGGGGCGCGGTCGGTCGACGGGCCGGACGGCGAGGATTCCGACGGACGGGACGCGGTCACGACGAGACGGACGGGACGCGGTCACGACGAAGGGACGGCCCCGGGTGGTGCCGGGGCTTCGCCGAAACGAGCCAGGACCAGTGAGGCCGCCACCGCCAGCGCGAAGCCCGTGATCGCCAGCCAGCCGAGGCCGTCCCGGGTGCTGTCCCCGAGCCAGGCCACCCCGACGATCGCGGGCCCGACCGTCTCGCCGAGCACCGCGCCCGCCGTCGCCGTCGTCACCGAGCCCCGCTGGAACGCCGAGGTCAGCAGCAGGAACGCCGAGCCGCCGCCGACCAGGAGGGCGTACCAGACCGGATCGGTCAGGTCGATGCCGTCGATCAGCCGGACGGCCACCTCCACCACCCCGAAACCGAAGCCCGCCCCGAGGCCGAGGACGAGCGCCCGGGGCCGCTCCGGCAGCCGTCCCGCCAGCACTCCGAGCAGTAGCACCCCGAACGAGGCCCCGAGCAGCGACCAGCGCAGTGCCGCCGAGCCCTCCCGGTGCCCTTCCGAGCCGGAGGCCAGCGCCAGCATCGCGAGGCCCGTGCAGACCACTGCCACGGCCGTCCACTCGATCCGGCTCAGCCGCACCCGCAGGACCCGGGAGGCGATGACCGCCGTGACCGCCAGGCTCGCGGCGAGGGCCGCGCCGACCACGTAGATGGGCAGCGTGCGCAGCGCCACGACCTGGAGGACGAACCCCAGCCCGTCCATGCCCAGTCCGGCGAGATAGCGCCACTGCCGCAGGGCGCGCCACATCAGCGCGACGTCGACGCCGCCGTTCGTGCCCGGCTCGACGGCACGCGCCGCCATTGCCTGCAGGACGGAGGCCGCACCGAAGCAGAGGGCAGAGGTCAGGGCACAGATCATCCCAAGGAGCACGAAAAGACTCTAGAGCGCGGGGCCGAAAAGCACCGGCCTACACTGTGCGGTCGCGGCGGCGAAGGGGAGGGGACGGACATGCGCAGGCTGAGGTCGAGCACGGTGGTGCTCGGCGGGATGGGCGTGCTCGCGGCGACGATCACCGCGTGCGGTGCGGAGCCGGACAAGCGGTGCGTGGACCCGCTGTCCAGGGAGGAACTGCCCCGCTACGAGTGCGAGACAGGTGGTGGCAGCGGCGGGGGCGACGGCGACGGGAGCCCCCGCGGCTCCTACTACTACGGCGGTTCCGTCCGTGACAAGCGGGTGAGCGGCGGCAGCTTCAACAAGGCCGCCGTCGACACCGGCGGTTTCGGCTGCTCCGGCACCGGCGGCGGCTGAGGCGACCGGGCACCGTGGAACGCCACACCATCGAACCCAGGCCCGGCTGGCAGGAGACGGTCGAGGGGCAGGGCCTGGTCTACCCGCTGACCCGCCATCCGGACGGTTCGCTGCGCCCGTACTGGGACGAGAGCGCGTACTACTCCTTCTCGCTGTCCGAGGTCGAGGCCCTGGAAGAGGTCGTCGAGGAGCTACACGCGATGTGTTTGGCGGCTGCCGCGCACATCGTCGAGAAGGACCGTTTCGCCGAGCTGGGGATCACCGACCCCGCGCTGGCCGGCCTGGTCGCCGAGTCCTGGCGACGGCGTGCCGAACTCCCCTCCCTGTACGGCCGGTTCGACCTGCGCTACGACGGCGCCGGGCCGGCCAAGATGCTGGAGTACAACGCCGACACCCCCACCTCGCTGGTGGAGGCCGCGAGCCCGCAGTGGTTCTGGATGGAGGAGCGGTTCCCCGGCGCCGACCAGTGGAACTCCCTCCACGAACGGCTCGTCGAGGCCTGGCGGCGGCAAGCGCCGCTCCTGCCGCCGGGCCCCGTCCACTTCGCCCACTCGGACGGCGACGAACTGGGCGAGGACCTGATGACGGTCGCCTATCTGCGGGAGACCGCCCAGCAGGCCGGACTCGACACCGAGGCGCTCTCCGTCGAACGGATCGGCTGGGACCGGCTCTCGCGCCGCTTCGTGGACGACCGGCTCCGCTTCCTGCGCAGCTGCTTCAAGCTCTACCCGTGGGAGTGGCTGACCACCGACCGCTTCGGCCCGTACGTCCTGGACACCCTCGACAACGGGGGCGGCACCGGCACCACCTGCTGGATCGAACCCGCCTGGAAGATGCTGCTGTCCAACAAGGCGCTGCTCGCGATCCTGTGGGAGCTGAACCCGGGCCACCCCCACCTGCTGCCCTCCTACCTCGACGGTCCCCGCGAACTCGCCGTGACCACCGGCTGGGTCGCCAAGCCGCTGTTGGGGCGCGAGGGCGCGGGCGTCACCCTGCACGAGGCCGGCACGGAGCCCTTCGTACGGGACGGGGAGGCCTGTTGCTACCAGGAGTTGGCCCCGCTGCCCGACTTCGACGGCAACCGGGTGGTGCTCGGCGCATGGATCGTCGGGGACGAAGCGGCGGGGCTCGGCATCCGGGAGTCGGCGGGGCCCGTCACCGACGAGTACGCCCGCTTCCTCCCGCACGTCATCCTGTAGCGGTCACTCGGGGACGTAGTCCCGCAGCGGGGCGGGCTTCAGGCCGGCGGCCTCCGCCAGGTCGAGGGCCCGCTCCAGGTCCTGCTCCACCGTCTCGTTGAAGTGCAGCAGGATGATGTCCCCCGCCTTCAACTGCGGCTCCGGAGGCGTCCAACCGCCCCAGGTGGTGAGGTCGTAGGTCCAGGTCACCAGGGCCTTCGCCCCGCAGGCCCGGGCGGTGGTCAGGGTGGTCGCGTCGTAGGTGCCGTACGGCGGGCGCAGCAGCCGCGGCCCGTCGCCGAACTGGGCGAGGTGCGCCTCCCGGGCCCCGCAGACCTCCGCCCGCTGCCCGTCGGCGTCGAGCGCGGTCAGGTCCGGGTGGCCGACCGTGTGGTTCTCGACCCGGGAGCGGCCCTGGTCGAGCAGGGCGTGGAAGTAGCCGGAGTCGTAGGAGTACGCGCCGGGGAGCACGAAGAGGGAGGCCGGTACGCGGCGGTCGAGCAGCAGCTTCGCCGCGGCGGGGTCGTGGTTCCAGCCGTCGTCGAGGGTGATGAAGACGACCGGGTCGGTGGTCTCGACGTGGGAGACCACCGGGACGGGCGCGGGCCAGGCCGCCTCCGGTGCGGCGTGCGCGGGGCCGGAGAACGCGCCGAGGAGCGCGAGCGGGACGAGGGCGGCGAGCGCGGCCCGCAGGGGGCGGCGCAGACGGAGTCTCGGCATGGCCGCATCATTGGCCTAGACCAACTCGGCTGTCAATGGCCCGAGTTGCCGCCCGCCGCCCCCTCCGGCCGGATCGCGTCAGTCCGACAGCACCCCCCGCAGCTGTTCGAGGCCCCAGTCCAGGTCCTCCTTCGAGATCACCAGCGGAGGAGCGATCCGGATCGTCGACCCGTGGGTGTCCTTCACCAGCACCCCCCGCTCCATCAGCCGCTCCGAGACCTCCCGGCCGGTGCCCCGGCCCGGTGCGATGTCCACCCCGGCCCACAGCCCGCGCCCGCGCACCGCCTCCACCGCACCGCCGCCCACCAGCAGCCCCAGCTCCGCGTGCAGGTGCTCGCCCAGCTCCGCCGCCCGCTCCTGGAACTCACCGGTCCGCAGCATCGCGATCACCTCCAGGGCCACCGCGCACGCCAACGGGTTCCCGCCGAACGTCGAGCCGTGCTCACCCGGGCGGAACACCCCGAGCACCTCGCGGTCCGCGACCACCGCCGACACCGGTACGACCCCGCCGCCCAGCGCCTTCCCCAGGACGTAGACGTCCGGCACCACTCCCTCGTGCTCACACGCGAACGTCCGCCCCGTCCGCCCCAGGCCCGACTGGATCTCGTCCGCCATGAACAGCACGTTCCGCCGGCGCGTCAACTCCCGCACCCCCGCCAGGTAACCGGCCGGCGGCACCAGGACGCCCGCCTCGCCCTGGATCGGCTCCAGCAGCACCGCCACCGTGTTCTCGGTGACCGCCGCCTCCATCGCCGTCAGGTCCCCGTACGGCACGATCTCGAAGCCCGGCGTGTACGGCCCGAAGTGGTCCCGCGCCTCGTGGTCCGTGGAGAAGCTCACGATCGTCGTCGTCCGGCCGTGGAAGTTGTTCGCCGCGACCACGATCTTCGCGTGCCCGTCCGGCACGCCCTTGACCTCGTACCCCCACTTCCGGGCGGTCTTCACGGCCGTCTCGACCGCCTCCGCCCCCGTGTTCATCGGCAGCACCGCCTCCTTGCCGCACAGCTCCGCCAGCTGTGTGCAGAAGTCGGCGAACCGGTCGTGGTGGAAGGCCCGGGAGGTCAGCGTCACCCGCTCCAGTTGGGCCTTCGCGGCATCGATCAGACGCCGGTTGCCGTGCCCGAAGTTGAGCGCCGAGTACCCGGCGAGAAGGTCGAGGTAGCGGCGGCCCTCGACGTCGGTCATCCAGGCGCCGTCCGCCGAAGCGACGACGACCGGAAGGGGGTGGTAGTTGTGCGCGCTGTGCGCCTCCGCGGAAGCGATCGCGTCTGCTGTCCTCGACACGGGATCTCCGTTCGTCCTGCGGCTCGGGGGGTGCCTGTGGCCCCTTTCTTATCGTCGCTCGGATACCGGACGGGGAAACCTCGACGACGGCGCGCCCGCCACCGTGGAAACACGCGTGGCGACCGGTGCACGGGGAGGCGGCCCCGGAGGAACGACGCGCCCCCCGCGCCTCGCCGCACGTCCCGCCACCTCCCCGCACCACCCCGTGCCCACTGGGGCCGCACCCCCGCACCCCCGTCCCGCCGCCCCCGTCGGCTTCGCCCGCGCCGACGGTCCGGGACCGTCTCCGGCCCCTCCGGGGGGCGACGGGGCGTCGCCCCCGCCGCCCGTGGGCCCGGCCGCTCGCCTCACTCCGCCGGTCCGCGCCCGCTTCCGACGAGGGGTTTCCCACCGGTCCTCACAGCTCGCCCTGGTCCTTCAGCACCCGACGGGCCTGGGCGAAGAGCATGCCCACGTTCACCGACTTGCGGCACACGACGACGGCCACGACCTCGTCGGCGCTGTCCGCCCTGAGGAACAGGTGGGCCAGGTTGTCGCTGTTGACCAGGATCTCCTGGAAGTAGTGCCGGTCGCTGACGACCCCGCGGCGCTCCTTGAAGATGCCTTCGATCATCACCACGTTGCGGCCCTGGAAGAGGTCGAGGGTGGCTGCCGCCAGCATGTCGAGCACCTCAGGCGGGTGCGAATCGACCGTCTCCACCGACAGCAGCATCCCCGTGGACATGTCGATGATGCCCGCGGCCACGCAGTCCGGCACTTCGGCCCGCAGTGCCTTGACGAGGCGTGAGACCCGCCCCGCCATGGTCTGGGGTGCTTGCACTTCCGACCCGCTCATCGTGCTTCCTCTCCGGTTCCGTCGGTCCGTCCCGCCGTCGTGCCGCCCGGAGCCGCACCTCCGGGCGGCCCGGTGAGCAGGGTGGTGATGCGTTGTGCGGAGGCCTGCGCCTCGGTGTTCAGACGGGTGACGTCCATGCCCGCGTCACCGATCACCCCGATCAGCGCCATCTCGCCGAGGGCATGGGTGACGAGGTATCCGTCGGTGAACCGGGACACGGTGTGGTGGAGCGTGCCCCGGCTCGTCATCGAGCCGGCCCGGCGGGCGATGTTGAGGGTCGCCGCGGTGAGGGCGGCCAGGCTCTCGGGTTCCGCCGCGTCATCGGTCTCCGCCGTGATCAGCAGGCCGTCGATGGAAGCCACCACGACGTCGGTGACCCCGACGACCCGGTCCCTCAGCGTCCGCACCTCTGCTGCCAACTGGGCTTTCGTGGATGTCACTGCTCTCCTGTCGTGTTCGTGCTTCGGTGTGTGCCGTCGGCGGAGCCCGTGGCCGGGACGGTGCGTTCGGCGCCCTGTCGGCCGGGCCCGGCGCAGCGCCCTGCCCGGGGCCCGCTAGAGACCGGCCGCCGGCCTGAGCGGCAGGACGTCGTTGATGCCGCTCGCCCCCGGCAGGCGGCGCGGCAGGTCGCCCACGGCCGTGACGGGCCGGGCGGGGGGCGTGTCGGGGCGGGCCGGCGCCACCGCTTCGACCAGCCCCTCCGTCAGGAGCCGGGAGACCTCGACCGCGACGGCATAGAGGCTCCGGCCGAGGAGGAACGCGATGTCCCTGGCGCTGCGCCGGCCGTTGATCCGGAGCAGGATCTCCCGCCGCTCACCGGCGGCGGTGGCGTCCAGCAGTGCCGTGCCGGTGGGGGTCCGGCCCAGCCGGGTGCGGAAGAGCGAGAAGGGGCGCCGCCGCGAGGCGAGGGCTCGGATGCGGCGTTCCGCCTCCAGTGCCAGCCAGTCGGGCTCTATCGCCCGGAGGGCGGCCAGTCGACAGTCGTGCGTGTTCCGGTCCAGTCGGAAGCCGTCGATCCGGCCCATCCCGACGGCCAGGGCGCCGTCCAGGGCGGCTGCCACGCATATCAGCTGCAATTCGGCGGCGCCGATGAGTTCCCGGGTGACGAGTTCGGCTCCGACGAGGTGTCCCGTGCTGCAGGCCCGCGTCGCGGCGGACCAGTCCGCCTCGGTGACGCGACCGGAGCGCAGGAGGAGGGTCTCGGGTCCGGGAGCGCCCGGCGAGACCACCTCGACGATCGCGCCGCCCCTGAAGTGGAACGAACCCCCCGGGTTCCCGCTGACCAGCAGCGTTCCGGAGGTCCTGTCCAGTGGCGCCTCGGTCAAGGTTCTCGCGAGTTCCCGCCCCATCACCCGTGACGGTTTCCTGAGGGCCGGTACGTCGTTTTCTGGCATTCCCCTGCAATCGGCCGCGCTTTCCGTGGACATCCCGCACTTCGCATTCCCATGCGTCAGCCCGAGAAGTGAAAGTCACCCTAAAGGGTTATCGGGCACGGAAGGCGCCCATGTCTTCTTGTTTGCGATAAGCGGGTCATTGCGTTTTATTTCCGTCACTTTTGTTTCGTGATCGACTGCTTCACGAGGGTGGGTGCGGCTACCTTCGCCGGGTGCCGGGTGCCGGGTGCCGGGTGCCGACGAGGGGCCGCCCGACCGGTGTGTGTTCCCCGTCTCGCCGACCCCCTCCGGTTCCCGCGCGATCGGGGTCGGGGATGGGCGGCCCGGTGTCCTCCCCGCGCCTCCGGGCCTCCGGGGTACCGGCAGTCCCGGTTCGCTTCCCGCACCTGAGAGAATGAGTCACATGGCCTCTGATCGCCCGTCCGTCGCCCACCACCACCCCCAGGGGAATGGCTTCGCCATGCAGCATCGTCCGCGTGCGCTCTCCGGGATCCAGCCCACGGCAGGCTCCTTCCACCTCGGCAACTACCTCGGTGCGATCCGTCAGTACGTCGCGCTGCAGGAGACCCACGACGCCTTCTACATGGTCGTCGACCTGCACGCCATCACGGTGCCCCAGGACCCCGCCGAGCTGCGGGCGAACACCCGGCTCGCCGCCGCCCAGCTGCTCGCCTCCGGCCTCGACCCGGACCGCTGCACGCTGTTCATCCAGAGCCACGTCCCCGAGCACGCGCAGCTCGGCTGGGTCATGAACTGCCTCACCGGCTTCGGCGAGGCCTCCCGCATGACCCAGTTCAAGGACAAGTCCGCCAAGCAGGGGGCCGACCGCGCCACCGTCGGCCTCTTCACGTACCCGATCCTGCAGGTCGCGGACATCCTGCTCTACCAGGCCAACGAGGTTCCGGTCGGCGAGGACCAGCGCCAGCACATCGAGTTGACCCGCGACCTCGCGGAGCGCTTCAACGGCCGCTTCGGCGAGACCTACACGATTCCCAAGCCGTACATCGTCAAGGAGACCGGGAAGATCTACGACCTCCAGGACCCGACGATCAAGATGAGCAAGTCGGCGTCCACGCCGAAGGGCCTGATCAACCTCCTGGACGACCCGAAGGTCACCGCCAAGAAGGTCAAGAGCGCCGTCACCGACACCGACACGGTGATCCGCTTCGACCCGGAGAACAAGGCCGGCGTCTCCAACCTGCTCACCATCATGTCCACGCTCACCGACACGTCCGTCGCGGACCTGGAGAAGAGCTACGAGGGCAAGATGTACGGCGCACTGAAGACCGACCTCGCCGAGGTCATGGTGGACTTCGTCACGCCGTTCCGGGCCCGCACCCAGGAATATCTGGACGACCCGGAGACGCTGGACTCGGTCCTGGCCAAGGGAGCGGAGAAGGCCCGCGCGGTCGCCGCGGAGACGCTGGCGCAGACGTACGACCGCATCGGCTTCCTGCCCGCCAAGCACTGAGTCCGAGGACCCTGGCCACGAGGGCGGTGCAGGCCGCACACTGGCGGCTGCACCACCACACACCGACTCGACGACGGACGACGGAGGAGAACGACGTGGGGACCGTAACGCTCGGCGTTTCGATCGCGGTCCCGGAGCCCTACGGCAGCCTGCTCCAGGAGCGGCGCGCCGGCTTCGGGGACCCGGCCGCACACGGCATCCCCACGCACGTCACCTTGGTGCCGCCGACCGAGGTCCCCGAGGAACGCCTGCCGCAGATCGAGGCGCACCTCGCCGGTGTCGCCGCCGACCAGCAGTCGTTCCCCGTCCGGCTCCGGGGCACCGGCACCTTCCGCCCGCTCTCCCCGGTGGTCTTCGTGAAGCTGGAGGAGGGCGTGTCCCCCTGCCACCGCCTCCAGCACCGCATCCGTGACGAGGCCGGGCCGCTGGTGCGCGAGCTCCAGTTCCCGTACCACCCGCACGTCACCGTGGCGCACGGCATCTCCGAGGAGGGGATGGACCGGGCCTTCGAGGAGCTCGCCGGATACGAGGCGGCCTGGACCTGCCGCTCCTTCGGGCTGTACGAGCAGGGCCCGGACGGGGTGTGGCGCAAGCTGTACGACTACGAGTTCGGCAGTGGCCGCCCGGTCCCGGCCGTTCCCGTGCAGGGCGACAGCCCGGTCGGCACCCCGACGGCCACGTAGGACGGCCACGTAGGACGGCCGGACGGCGCCGGGGCCGACGCCGCGGAGCCGACGACGCCGCGGGGCGGGCGCCGGGGAAGAGGTGCCGGTGCGTCACCCCTGCAGCCGGCGGAAGAGCGCCCGCGGCACGTGCCGCACCCCCGACATCACCATCCGTAGCCCACCCGGCACCCACACCGCCTCCGAGCGCCGCCGCAGCCCCAGCTCGACCGCGCGTGCGACCTCCTCCGGAGTCGTCGCGAACGGTCCCTCCGGGCGCCCGTCCGTCCTTCTCGCGCGCACGCACCCGGACCGCACCAGCATGACGTGCACCCCCGTGCCGTACAGCGCGTCCCCGAGCCCTGCGGTGAAGGCGTCGAGCCCCGCCTTCGACGAGCCGTAGATGAAGTCCTCGCGGCGCGCCCGTTCGCCCGCCACCGACGACAGCACCACCAGCGAGCCGTGCCCCTGCGTCTGGAGCGCACCCCCGCACACCAGCCCCGCCGAGACGGCCCCCGTGTAGTTGGTCCGGGCGACCCGGGCCGCGGCCACCGGATCGGACTCGTCGCGCGCCTGGTCGCCCGGGACCCCGAAGGCGAACAGCACCATGTCGACGTCGCCCTCGGCGAAGACCTTTCCGAGCCGCTCCTCGTGCGACTCGACGTCGAGCGCGTCGAAGGACACCGTGTGCACGTCCGCCCCGAGCGTCCGCAGCGAGTCCGCGGCGGCCCTGAGCGCGGGGGAGGGGCGCCCGGCCAGCCAGACCGTCCGGGTGCGGCGCGCGATCAACCGACGGGCGGTGGCGAGCCCGATCTCCGAAGTGCCGCCCAGGACGAGCAGGGACTGCGGGGCGCGGAAGGCGTCCTTCAAGGGGGTCCTCCTCAAGGGCGGGACGACGAGGGGGCACGGGGCGAAGCCTCCGGTCCCCGTCGGGCGTCCGGGTCGGGGCCGTGCGGACCCCACCGGTGACCGCTGCGCAGCCGCCGTCCCGGACGGGGTCCCGACGACCAGGAAGATGACCGTATAGCGAATTCTGTTACGTATGCCGGTATTGCAATTCGGTGCGTCGGGTCGAAGGGGGACGACGAAACGAGTGCCGGGGGGAGAAGGCCCGCGGGCGCCCCCGGAAACCGGCTGCCGGTGCTCACCACGGCCGTCGGACGCGCCGCGG
Organism: Streptomyces sp. NPDC058872; assembly: GCF_042743065.1. Classification (NCBI taxonomy): domain Bacteria; kingdom Bacillati; phylum Actinomycetota; class Actinomycetes; order Kitasatosporales; family Streptomycetaceae; genus Streptomyces; species Streptomyces sp. NPDC058872. The sequence continues at coordinate 48,761 of NZ_JBHYMK010000043.1, read as the reverse complement.
TCGACCGCGGCGACGGAGGCCCGAACGCGGGCACCGGCCGTTCCGGCCCGGCCGAGTGCCGCCGCGCCGAATGTCGATCGTGGTTCTGCGCGCTCCGACGGGGGATTCTCGTAGTCGGTTCGTCCGACGGAGCGAGGAGAAGACATACGACATGGACTGGTTGACCAAGCTCCCCGTCATCGGCCCGTGGGTCGCCCGCTTCATGCGCACCCACGCCTGGCGCGCGTACGAGACCCTGGACGAAGCGCATTGGACCCGGCTCGCCGCCGCGATCACCTTCGTCTCCTTCCTGGCCCTCTTCCCGTTGATCACGGTCGCGGCCGCGATCGGCGCCTCGCTCCTCACCGCCGACCAGCTCGACCGGATCGAGAAGAAGCTCGGCGAGCAGGTGCCCGGCATCTCCGATCAGCTCGACATCGGCGGGCTCGTCGCCAATGCCGGCACCATCGGCCTCGTCGCCGGTGCCGTCCTGCTCGTCACCGGCATCAGCTGGATCGGCTCCATGCGGGAATGCCTGCGCGCGGTCTGGGGGCTCGACGACATCGAGGGCAACCCGATCCTGCTCAAGGCCAAGGACGGACTGATCCTCCTCGGCCTCGGCGGCGTCGCGCTCGCCTCGCTCGCCGCCTCCTGGTTGGGTTCCACCGCCGTCGACTGGAGCGCGGACCAACTGGGGCTCTCCGGCGGCGGGGCGGGCGGCGTGCTGCTCCAGGGCGCTGCCGTGCTCGTCGGAGTCGTCGCCGACTTCCTGATCCTGCTGTACGTGCTGTCCTTGCTGCCGGGCGTCGAACCGCGCCGCAGGGACCTCGCGCTGGCGGCGCTCATGGGCGCGGTCGGCTTCGAGCTGCTGAAGCTGCTCCTCGGCGGCTACATGCGGGGCGTCGCGGCGAAGTCGATGTACGGGGCGTTCGGCGTTCCCGTCGCCCTGCTCCTCTGGATCAACTTCACCGCGAAGCTCCTGCTGTTCTGCGCGGCCTGGACGGCTACCGGTTCCGGTCTGAAGAGGACGTCCCGGCAGGAGGCTCCTGAGACGCGGGGGACTTCTCCGTCCGAGGGGACTCCTCCGTCCGAGGGGACTCCTCCGTCGCCGGAGGGTCCTCCGTCCGCGGCGGGCCCTTCGGCTCCGGAGCGTCCCCTGACGCCGCAGGGTCCTTCGGCTCCCGGGCGTCCCCACCGTCCGGGGAACGGGGATTCCGAGCCGCCGACGAGGCCAGCGGCCAGCGCCGGTTGACCAGGAAGGCCGCCGCGGCGAGGAGGACGAGGACGCCGCCCGCCACCGCCAGGGCGATTCCGATCCCGCCGGACCTTCCCGGGGCGGCCACCGGGGCGGTGGACTCCTCCGGGGCGTCCTTGCCGGCCGCCGGGGCCGCGTCGTCGTCCGGGGCGGTCGGGGTCGTGAGGGCCGAGCGCGGCGGCACCAGCTCACCCACCGGCCGTACCTTCCCGGAAGCCGCGAAGCCCCAGTCGAGCAGCCGGGCGGCCTCCTGGTAGACCGCGTGCGACTCCTTCGACGAGGGGTTCATGACGGTGACGAGCAGGACCCTGCCGTTGCGCTCGGCGACGCCGGTGAAGGTGGCGCCGGCATGCGTGGTGTTGCCGTTCTTGACGCCGGCGATGCCCTGGTACGGCGCCACGCCGTCGGCCCCCGTGAGGAGCCGGTTGGTGTTCTGGATCTCGAAGGTCTCGCGCTTCTTGCCCGGCTTCGCCTCGCCGGGGAAGGCGACGCGGGTCGTGGACGCGTACTCCCGGAAGTCGGGCTTCTGCATGCCGCTGCGGGCGATGAGCGTCAGGTCGTACGCGGAGGAGACCTGGCCCGGGGCGTCGTAGCCGTCCGGCGAGACCACGAAGGTGTCGAGGGCCTGCAGTTCGGCCGCGCGGTCGTTCATGTCCTGCACGGTCTGCTGGATGCCGTTGTTCATGCTGCTCAGCACGTGGACCGCGTCGTTGCCGGAGCGGAGGAAGACCCCGAGCCACAGGTCGCGGACGCTGTAGGTCTGCTTCTCCTTGATGCCGACCAGACTGGAGTTGACCCCTATCCCGGCCAGCTCTTCCGGGGTGACCAGGTGGTTCTGCGTCTTGTTGGAGAACTTCGGCAACAGCGTGTCGGCGAAGAGCATCTTGAGGGTGGAGGCCGGGGCGAGCCGCCAGTGCGCGTTGTGCGCGGCGAGCACCTGGCCGCTCTCCGCGTCCGCGACGATCCAGGAGCGCCCGGACAGGTCCTTCGGCAGCACCGGTGCACCGGGTCCGAGCTGCACCTGCGTACCGGGCTTGCTCAGCAGGACCCCGCCGACCTTGGACATCACGGCGGGGGGCTTGGGCTGCTCTTCCTGGCCGTCCTTCCCGTCCGCACGGGCCGTGGGCACGGCGACGACGAGCGGCAGGAGCGCGGCAGTGGCGACCGTCCAAGCGGTCTTCTTCGATGCGGGCACGGTCGAGAACGTACATGCCCGACCGCCCGCCCCGAACCCCGGCAGGCGCTTCCCGCCGTCCGGTGCAGCCGCCCGCGGGGACCGCGGGACGAACGGTGGTGCGGGGGCCGCGGAGCCCGGCCGCCGGGTTCCGGCGGGACGGGGCGTCACTTCCTGTCGGCGCGGACGCCCCGGAAGCCGATCACGCCGATCGCCGTCCCCAGCGCGAACGAGGTGACGGCGAGCAGCAGATGGACCCACAGGTACGCCGTCGGGTCCCCCGCGTCGTCGAAGGCGAGTCCACTCGCGTCCTTGAACAGGTTCTTCGCGAAGGTCACCCAGATCACCCAGGACCAGACCCCGAACGCGAGCAGGAACCAGGAGACGCGGCGGCTGAGCTTCATGGGGGTGTCCTTCGGAGTGGGGTGGCCGTGCCCTGCCAGTATCGAACGGGCCCGCCGGGGGCCTGCGACGGGGTCTGTGTACGCTGGGCCCGACTCCTCGTGGATCACTCCTGCCGAGAACCCGCGGCACGACGGGAGCGGCCCGGCCCCCGACGAGGGCGGTCCGACGGATCCGCTCCCGGGTTCACCTGCTGCTTGCCGTCACGTTCTCCGGCCCGGGTACGGTGACCGGCACGATCGGTCCGCGCGGGGTGCGCGCCGCGCGCCGCGCGGGCGACCGGTAAGAGGGGATACGGCGGCGTGGGCGTCTTTCTACTGGTTCTGGCTCTGGTCGTGGTCCTGGCGCTGCTCGGCGCGGTCCACTGGTACGTGTGGCGGCGCCTGGTGCGCGACGTGACCGCAGCCGGCAGTCGGTCGCGCACGATCGGCACGGCCGTGGTCGTGCTCCTGCCGCTGCTCTCGCTCGCGGCCCTGGTCTCCTCGGGGGCGGGCGTGCCCTTCGGGCTCCAGCAGGCGGTGGCCTGGCCGGGGTTCCTCTGGCTCGCGGTGCTCCTGTACCTGGTCCTGGGGCTGGTGGTCGGCGAAGCCGTCCGGCCCGTCCTGCACCGCGTTCTGGACCGTCGCGCAGCACGATCCGCGCCTGCGCCCGCGCCTGCGCCCGCGCCCGTGACCGTGCCCGAAGCGGCCCCTGCGGCCGGGGGTGGGGGCGGGGGTGAGGCCGGAACGGGGCGCGATGCCGGGACGGTGACGCCGGGGGCCGGGACGGCCGCCCGCTTCGACCCGTCCCGACGGCTGTTCGTCTCGCGGGTCGTCGGCGGTTCCGCAGCGGCCGTCGCCCTCGGGACCGTCGGGTACGGCACCCACGGCGTGCTCCGCGGGCCCCGGGTCAAGCGGGTCACCGTTCCGCTCGCCAAGATCCCGCGGGCCGCCCACGGGTACCGGATCGCCGTCGTGTCCGACATCCACCTCGGGCCCATCCTGGGCCGTGCCCACACCCAGCGGATCGTGGACGCGATCAACGCCACCCAGCCCGATCTGATCGCGGTCGTCGGCGACCTCGTCGACGGCACCGTCGAGAACCTCGGCCCCGCCGCCGAGCCGCTCGCCCGACTCCGCGCCCGACACGGCTCCTTCTTCGTGACCGGCAACCACGAGTACTTCTCGGGAGCGGACGCCTGGGTCGACCACGTCCGCGAGATCGGCCTGCACCCGCTGCGCAACGAACGCGTGGAGATCGCGGCCGGCTTCGACCTCGCCGGCGTCGACGACATCGCGGGGGAGCGCGAGGGGAAGGGCCCCGACTTCGTGCGGGCCCTCGGCGACCGCGACCGGACCCGTGCCGCGGTGCTCCTGGCGCACCAACCGGTCGTCATCCACGATGCCGTGCGCCACGGGGTGGACCTCCAACTGTCCGGCCACACCCACGGCGGTCAGCTCTGGCCGGGCAACTACCTCGCCGAACTGGCCAACCCGACGGTCGCCGGGCTCGAACGGTACGGCGACACCCAGCTGTACGTCTCGCGGGGTGCGGGTGCGTGGGGACCCCCGGTCCGGGTGGGTGCGCCCTCCGACATCACCCTCGTCGAACTCGCCTCGAAGCAGGCCTGATCGGACCTCGTCACCCCGTGCGCAGAAGTTGATACGTGCTGCTCATCGGCTTAAATTCTCATATCTTGGACATATGCGTGCCGTGTGAAAGTTTTCTCTTCCACTTGTGAAAACCGTGTGATGAGATGACGTCATCGCGACGTTTCCGGGGGCCGTCGCATCTCTGCGCGGCACAAAAAAAGGAAGCACGGCAATGCGGTCGACGGTCCGTCTGCGGATCCTCATCACTTGTGGACTACTGGTGACGACCGGAGCGGGAGGATGTCAACTCCTCCCCTCCGACGGCTCCCGGACCGATCCGATCAGCGTCGGCACGACCGACGAGGTCACGTCCCTCGACCCGGCGGGAGCCTATGACGCCGGCTCCTGGGCCATGTACAGCAACGTCTTCCAGTCGCTGCTGACGTTCAAGCCGGGCTTCGCCACTCCGGTGCCGGACGCCGCCGAGAACTGCAAGTTCACGGGCGACTCCCTCACCACCTACCAGTGCACGCTCCGCGACGACCTCACCTTCTCCAGCGGGCGCAAGGTGACCGCAGCGGACGTGAAGTACTCCTTCGAGCGCATGCTGCGCATCAAGTCGGACGTCGGCCCGCAGCCGCTCTTCCCGACCCTGGAGGGCGTCGAGGCCGAAGGACGCACCGTCACCTTCCGACTGAGCGGTCGTGACGCGACCTTCCCGCTGAAGGTCGCCACGGGCGCCGGATCGATCGTCGACCGCGACCGGTACCCGGCCGACAGGCTGCGCACCGACCACGCGGTCGACGGCTCGGGCCCGTACGTCCTCAAGGAGTACAAGGAGGGCGAGTCCGCCCTCCTGGAGCCCAACCCCGCGTACAAGGGCGCCATCGCCAAGGCCGGGCACCCGGTCCTGGTGAAGTACTTCGGGCGATCCGAGGACCTCGCCGACGCCTGGAAGGAGAAGGAGGTCCAGGTGACGCACCGCCAGCTGCCGCCGACCTTCCTGTCCTCCCTGGGCGCCGACGACGGAACCCGGGTCACCGAGGCGGAGAGCGCGGAGATCCGCAACCTCAACTTCAACGTCCGGTCCGGCTCGCCCATGGCGGACAAGGCCGTCCGACAGGCCGTCGCTGCCGTCCTCGACCGCCCGGCGATCACCGAGGCCGCCTTCAAGGGCACGGTCCAGCCGCTGTACTCCCTCATCCCGCAGGGCTTCGTCGGCCACAGCACCGCCTTCTTCGACGTGTTCCCCGAGCCGAGCGCCAAGAGGGCGACGAAGCTCCTGAAGGAGGCCGGGGTCTCGACGCCGGTGAAGTTCACGTACGGCTTCCGCAAGGACGCGACGTACGCCGCCGAGGCCGCCGAGATCAAGCGGCAGCTGGAGGGCACCGGACTCTTCGAGGTGAAGGTCGTGGAGGCCGACTGGCAGAGCTTCCAGAAGGGGTACGCCAAGGGCTCCTACGACGCCTACCCCATCGGCTGGCTCCCCGACTTCCCGGACTCCGACAGCTTCACCGCGCCGCTCGTCGGCACCGAGAACACCCTGCACAACGGGTTCTCCAGCAAGGAGATCGACGGCCTGATCGCCTCCACGCAGCAGTTCAGCGACCGCTCCCGTGCGACGGACGACTTCCGGGCGATCCAGGACCACGTGGCCGCCGAGGTCCCGCTCGTCCCGCTGTGGCAGAAGAAGGACTACGTGCTCTCCACGGAGGAGGTCACCGGCTCCCAGAACCTGACGGACGGCACCGGCATCTGGCGGCTGTGGGAGCTCAACTGGGTCTAGTGCTCCACGTGGCGAAACGCCACGGGAGCTAGGGCTTCGGGCCGGTCCTCTTGGGCTTGCCCGAGGCCGCCATGCCGGCCGCCGTCGGCATGAAGTCGGAGAGCAGTTCGTGCGTCTCCTTGACCAGCGGGCGCAGGATCCGGAAGCGGGAGAGCGAGATCGCGCGGGCGGTGACCGGCGCGAGGCGTTCCACCAGGCGCCGGCTGTTCGCCGCGCCCTCCGAGCGGTCGTACACCCAGAACAGCACCAGGCCCATCTGCTGGAGCCACAGCAGCTGCGGCAGGGCCTCCTTCAGCTCCGGGTCGACCTTCACCGAGGCTCCGGAGATCACCCGGCGGTGCACTTCGATCGCGGCCTCGCGCGGGCCCTCCGACTCGGGCGAGAACGGGCTGAGCGGGCTGTCCGGGTCGGCGGCGTTCTTGAAGAACTGGGCCGCGAACTCGTGGTACGGCTCCGCGATGTCGAGCCAGCCGAGGTAGACCCCGCGGATCCGGGCGGAGAGGTCCCGCTCGGGGCCGTTCAGGAGGGCCTCGACGGCCGCCTGGTGCTCCTCTGCGATCCGGTCGTAGAAGCCCTGGACCAGGTGCTCCTTGGAGGAGAAGTAGTAGTACGCGTTGCCGACGGAGACCCCCGCCTCCTGGGCGATGGCCCGCATCGTCGTCTTGTCGTAACCGCGCTCCTTGAACAGCCGGAGCGCGGTTTCGAGGATGAGCGTGCGGGTCTGCTCGCTCTTGGGGGCCTTCTTCTCGTCGGCCTTCTTCTCTTCCTTGACGTCCTTCACGGTGCCGAGCCTAACCGGGCGGCGCGGTCGTCCCGCAGCGTCCGTCCCCGCAGGGCCCGCCCCCGTCGTCCGCGCCCCGGGGGAGGGGGCCCTCCGGCCGTGGCCCCTTGAGGGCCTCGCGCCACTTCGAGGCGGCCAGGACGGTCGCCCGGGCGAAGGGCAGTCCGGCGGGGGTGGCCAGCCAGTGGGCCTTGGGCCGGTGGTCGGCCAGGGCCCAGAGGCAGACGATCCAGGCGGCGGTCCCCCGGTAGACCTGGCCCCGGTCCCCGACCGCGGTGATCTCCCGCCGGGTGGCGTCGTGGTCGAGGGCGGGGAAGAGGTCCCGCGCCCGCCGTGACCCGGCCGGCACGAGGTCGAGGGGGACGAGCTGTCGCTGGTGCAGCAGCCAGTGCCTCAGGTGCACGCAGAGCGGGCAGTCGGCGTCGTACAGGACGGTCAGGCGACCCACGGGGGTCGTGGGGGCCGGCACGGCGGTCAGGCCCGGGGGGCGGGCGGGGTCCAGGGGTCGCGTCCGGGCGGCGCGGTCCAGCCCTGCGGCCCGACGGGCGGCACCTGCTCGCGCTCCATGACGCCGCGGCGGCGGATCTTGTTGAGGACGTACACGTTCCCGAGGTGCATCACGCCGAGCACGAGCAGGACCACGCCGAGCTTGACGGAGAGGGCTTCGAAGAGCGCCCGGGCGTCGGCGACGGCGCCGTCCTGGTTCAGGTAGAGGGCGACGAAGCCCAGGTTGACGAGGTAGAAGCCGACCACCAGCAGGTGGTTGACGGCGTCCGCGAGCTTCTCGTTCCCCTGCAGGACATCGGAGAGGAAGACCCTTCCGTTGCGGCTGAGGGTGCGGGCGACCCAGACGGTGAGGGCCGCTCCGATCAGCAGGTAGACGGTGTACGCGACGACAGTGAGGTCCATGCCCCACCCTCCCTTGAACACGTTCAAAAGCTTGTGGGCATGACTGTAGACCCCTTCTTGAACGTGTTCAAGTCCCTGGGGGAAAGGCATGGTCGGACCGTGCCGCGATCATTAGGGTGAGGGTTGTGAAGCTCTCTCATGACCTGGCCGGCTCCGGCCCCTTGACCGTTCTCCTGCTGCATTCCGGGGTCTGCGACCGCCGGATGTGGGACGGGCAGTTCCACGCCCTGGCCGAGGCGGGACACCGCGTCGTCCGCTGCGACCTCCGGGGCTTCGGGGACACCCCGATCGACACCCCGCACGTCCACGCCGAGGACGTGCGCGCACTCCTCGACCACCTCGGCGTCGAGCGGGTCGCCCTCGTCGGCTCCTCCTTCGGGGGCCGGGTCGCGCTGGAACTCGCCGCCCTCCACCCCGACCGGGTCTCCGCCCTGGCCCTGCTCGCCCCCGGCATCCCCGGCATGGTGCCGAGCAGCGAACTGCGCGCCTGGGGCGCCCGTGAGGACGCCCTCCTCGAAGCGGGCGACCTCGACGCCGCCGTCGAGCTCAACGTCGACACCTGGCTCGGCCCCGAGGCCGGACCGGACGCCCGCGCCTTCGTCCGAGAGGCCCAGCGGCGCGCCTTCGACCTCCAGCTCGCCGCCGCAGAGGAACACCACCCGACCGCCCCCGAGGTCACCCGTGACGACCTCGCCCGGATCCGGGTCCCCGCCCTCGTCGCCGTCGGCGCCCACGACCTGCCCGACTTCCGGGCCGTCGCCGACGAACTCGGGCGCCTGCTGCCCGCCGCCCGCCGCGTCGACCTCGACTGGGCCGGGCACCTCCCCGCGCTGGAGCGTCCGGACGAGACCGCCCGGCTGCTCGCCGCCTTCCTCGCCGGAGCCGCCGACCGGGATCCCGCACCCGGGGCATCCGTGGAGTGACCACCGGGGACGGCGGTCTCCCGCCGGAGGCGGCCGATCCGGCGGCTTCCGGGGCCGGTCAGGGGCGGGGGCGGCGTCGCCTGGCAGGGGGAGGGACCCCGCCGACGTACGATCGGCCCATGGCGCCCTCCGAGGAACCACGTGCCCCGCACGAACCGCACGAACCGCGGGACTGGACCGATGGGCACGTCGCCCGCTGGCAGCCCGTCCTCTCCGACCTCGACCCCGTCGTCGAGGGCGCGGTCACCCGGATGAAGAAGCTCTCGGTCCATCTGCGCCGGGTCAGGGAGCAGTCCCTCGTCGACTTCGACCTGGAACGCCACGAGTTCGACACCCTGCACAAGCTCGCGGGGCGCGGCGGCAGCGCCGCCCCTTCCGAACTGGCCCAGGACCTCGACCTGCCCCCGGCCTCCGTCTCCGGTCGCCTCGACGCCCTGGAGAAGCGCGGCTTCGTCCGCCGCACGCAGTCCACCACCGACCGGCGCCGGGTCGTCGTCGAACTCACCGCCTCCGGCCGCGAGACCTGGCGCGGTGCGACGGACGTCCTCAGGCGCGAGGAGGGCCGCCTGCTCGACGTCCTCGCTCCCGGGGAGCGCGTCCTGCTCAACGACATGCTCCGCCGGATCATGGTCGAGGCGGAGGCGGGCGGCGGCCCCGCCCATGCCGTCTGGCACGGCTGAGGCCGGCCCCGCGACCGCCTTGCCGACGGTCCGCCCCGCCGACGGTCGCCCGGACGGAGCCGGTGCCCGGCTCCTCCCACCGCCGTGGGCAACGGAAGAGCCCGCCCCCGTACGCCACGGCGTACGGGGGCGGGCTCGGCGGCCGAACGGGACGTCAGAAGCGACGCGTGATCAGCGCGCGCTTCACTTCCTGGATGGCCTTCGTGACCTCGATGCCACGCGGGCAGGCGTCCGTGCAGTTGAACGTGGTGCGGCAGCGCCACACGCCGTCCTTGTCGTTCAGGATCTCCAGGCGCTGCTCGCCCGCCTCGTCGCGCGAGTCGAAGATGAAGCGGTGCGCGTTGACGATCGCGGCCGGACCGAAGTACTGGCCGTCGTTCCAGAAGACCGGGCAGGACGAGGTGCACGCGGCGCACAGGATGCACTTGGTGGTGTCGTCGAAGCGCTCGCGGTCCTCGGCGGACTGCAGGCGCTCACGCGTCGGCTCGTTGCCCTTGGTGACCAGGAACGGCATGACGTCCCGGTACGCCTGGAAGAACGGCTCCATGTCCACGACCAGGTCCTTCAGGACCGTCAGGCCCTTGATGGCCTCGACCGTGATGGGCTTCTCCGGGTTGATGTCCTTGATCAGCGTCTTGCAGGCGAGCCTGTTCTTGCCGTTGATCCGCATCGCGTCGGAGCCGCAGATGCCGTGCGCGCAGGAGCGGCGGAACGTCAGCGTGCCGTCGACGTCCCACTTGATCTTGTGAAGGGCGTCGAGCACGCGCTCCTTCGGGTCGATCTGGATCTGGAAGTCCTCCCAGACCACCGCGTCCGACACCTCGGGGTTGAAGCGGCGGATCCGCATCGTCACCGTGATGTACGGGGAGGCGGCGGACTCCGCCTCGACCTTGTCCAGTACGGGGGTACCCATCAGTACTTACGCTCCATCGGCTGGTAGCGGGTCTGGACGACCGGCTTGTAGTCGAGACGGACGGTCTCGGAGCCGTCCTCGCCGACCTCGCGGTACGCCATGGTGTGGCGCATGAAGTTGACGTCGTCGCGGTTCGGGTAGTCCTCGCGGTAGTGACCGCCGCGGGACTCCTTGCGCGCCAGGGCCGAGACGGCCATGACCTCGGCCAGTTCGAGCAGGTTGCCCAGCTCGATGGCCTCCAGGAGGTCGGTGTTGAAGCGCTTGCCCTTGTCCTGGATGGACACGTTCTTGTAGCGCTCGCGCAGCTCGGCGATCTTCTCGACGGCCGTCTTGATGGTCTGCTCCGTGCGGAACACCATCACGTTGGCGTCCATCGTCTCCTGGAGCTCGCGGCGCAGGTCGGCGACCCGCTCGCTGCCCGTGGAGTTGCGGAGGTTCTCGATCTGCGCTTCGACGAAGGCCGTGGGGGCCTCCGGCAGCTCGACGAAGTCGGCCTTGACGGAGTACTCGGCGGCCGCGATGCCGGAGCGCTTGCCGAAGACGTTGATGTCGAGCAGCGAGTTGGTGCCGAGGCGGTTGGCGCCGTGCACCGACACGCAGGCGACCTCGCCGGCCGCGTACAGGCCCGGGACGACGGTGGTGTTGTCCGACAGGACCTCGCCCTCGACGTTCGTCGGGATGCCGCCCATGGCGTAGTGCGCGGTGGGCTGGATCGGGATCGGGTCCGTGTACGGCTCGATGCCGAGGTACGTGCGGGCGAACTCGGTGATGTCCGGGAGCTTGGCGTCGAGCTGCTCCGGCGGGAGGTGCGTCAGGTCCAGGTAGACGTGGTCGCCCTCGGGGCCGCAGCCGCGGCCCTCGCGGATCTCCGTGTAGATGGAGCGGGAGACGACGTCACGGGACGCGAGGTCCTTCATGACGGGCGCGTACTTCTCCATGAAGCGCTCGCCGTCCTTGTTGCGGAGGATGCCGCCCTCACCGCGGGCGCCCTCCGTCAGCAGGATGCCCATGCGCCAGATGCCCGTCGGGTGGAACTGGAAGAACTCCATGTCCTCCAGCGGCAGACCGCGGCGGTAGCAGGCGGCCTGGCCGTCACCGGTCAGGGTGTGCGCGTTCGAGGTCACCTTGAAGAACTTGCCGGTGCCGCCGGACGCGTAGATCACGGCCTTCGCCTGGAAGACGTGGATCTCGCCGGTGGCCAGCTCGTAGGCGATCACACCGGCGGAGTGCTTGACCCCGTCGACCTCGGTGATCAGCTGGTCCAGGACGTAGAACTCGTTGAAGAACTCCACGCCCTCCTTGACGCAGTTTTGGTACAGCGTCTGGAGGATCATGTGGCCGGTGCGGTCCGCGGCGTAGCAGGACCGGCGGACCGGGGCCTCGCCGTGGTTGCGCGAGTGGCCGCCGAAGCGACGCTGGTCGATGGTGCCGTTCGGGGTGCGGTTGAACGGCAGGCCCATCTTCTCCAGGTCGAGGACGGCGTCGATGGCCTCCTTCGCCAGGATCTCGGCGGCGTCCTGGTCGACCAGGTAGTCACCGCCCTTGACCGTGTCGAAGGTGTGCCACTCCCAGTTGTCCTCCTCCACGTTGGCCAGCGCGGCGGCCATGCCGCCCTGCGCGGCGCCCGTGTGGGAGCGGGTCGGGTACAGCTTCGTCAGCACGGCGGTGCGGCTGCGCTTCGTCGACTCGATGGCGGCGCGCATGCCGGCGCCACCGGCGCCGACGATGACGGTGTCGTACTTGTGGATCTTCATGACGTGGATTACCTCAGCCCCGTGCCTAGCGGATGTTCGGGTCGAAGGTGAAGATCACCAGCGTGCCCAGAAGGATGGTGAACACCGTGGCGGTGTACAGCAGGCCCTTGAGCCACAGGCGCGTGTTGGCCCGCTCCGCGTAGTCGTTGATGACCGTGCGGAGGCCGTTGGCGCCGTGCAGCATGGCGAGCCAGAGCATCAGCAGGTCCCAGACCTGCCAGAACGGGGACGCCCAGCGGCCGGCCACGAAGGCGAAGCCGATCTTGGAGACGCCGCCGTCCAGGAAGAGCTGGATCAGCAGGTGGCCCAGGACCAGCACCACGAGGACGACGCCGGAGAGGCGCATGAAGAGCCAGGCGGCCATCTCGAAGTTGCCGCGGGTCGCGCGCGGGGTCTTGCCCGTGCGCTTGCGGGGGGCCTCGATGTAGGGGGCCGGGTTGTCCACGTCGTAGTGGGCGCCGCCCTCGACGGGACCGATGGCGGAAGTGGTGTCAGCAGACATGTCTGGCGTCAGCTCCCGAACAGTTCACGTGCGGCGTGGCCGAGGACGGGATACAGCGAACCCGCCATCAGCACGACCCAGATGCCCACGACGGTCCAGAGCATCTGCTTCTGGTAGCGCGGGCCCTTGGACCAGAAGTCCACGGCGATGACACGGAGACCGTTCAGCGCGTGGAAGAGGATGGCGGCGACGAGGCCGTACTCAAGGAGTGCGACGATCGGCGTCTTGTACGTCGCCACGACATCGTCGTACGCCTCGGGGGAGACGCGGACGAGAGCGGTGTCCAGCACGTGTACGAACAGGAAGAAGAAGATGAGGACGCCGGTGACTCGATGAGCCACCCAGGACCACATTCCTTCCCGGCCGCGGTACAGCGTTCCAGCCGGCACGGAAAAACCCTCCGGGAGCGGGGATCGGGGCCGGCCGGCTTCTCTGTCGGTCTGGCCCGGCCGGGTACGGTCCACCGGCCCCGGTCATCGTAGCGACGACTCGTCGGTTCGCTCGCGCGGGGTCCATAGGTGTGATCAAACAGGCACGGACGGGCTATCGCTCGGGCTGGAATCGCCGTATTCCGGACGAATTCACGGCGTGGTGACGCCGAACGTGAGGCGGGCCCGGGCGAGTCGGCGCAGCTCGTCGGCGGCGACCACCCGTTCTTCCTCCGGTTCGTTGCCGAGACGTGACCGGATTCCGGCCAGCACCCGGTCGAGCCGCTCCTCGTGTCGCACGCCGTCCAGGCTGATCACGAAGGCGTGCCCGAAGCGGCTCTCGTACGCGGCGTGGGCGGCGCGCAGCGCGGTGAGGGCCGCCGGCGGGACGTCGGGGTCCGGGGCGGCGGCGGACTCGGCGGCCAGCGCTTCGTCGAGTTCGGCCCGGGACAGGTCGTAGCAGGCCTCGTCGGCGGCGGCGAGTAGGGCGTCGAGGGTGGGGTAGGGGCGGTGTGCGCTCACCCGTTCGGCCCAGCGGTGGCTCGCGCAGCAGTCGTACAGGAGGGCTTCGGCGTCCCCGGGCGGGGCGGCGTTGAAGCGGACGAGTCCGGCGACGTGCCGCCCGCCGCGCTGCTGGGCAGGTATGGCAGGCGTGTCCGTGGAGCCCGGCTTCCGGCAGGGGGCGTGGGTGTCGCTGGTCAGCGTGGACTCCGGTGCTCCGGGACGGATGGGGCGGGCGTGACGCAACGTTATCGACGGGAAGGGGGAAGTGTCCGACGGATGCGCGAATTTCACCCGGAAGGGAGAGTTTCGAAACGTTTGATGGACGATCGGGCGCTGTTCGCCCGATTGGCCGAACCGCGGACCATACGGGAGGATTCCGGATGATGCGGTACTCCAAGCGGGCGCCCCACCGGGCCCCGGCCCTCCTGGCGGCCGTGCTGGCACTGGCCACCACGGCGGCCTGCTCAAACGGTTCTCCGTCAGGTTCCCCCGCCCCGTCCTCCCTGAGCGCCTCCCCGAGCGTCCCGCCGACGGGGGCCCCGCCGCCCAGTCCGACGCCGACGAAGGAGTACCCCCTCTCGACCCCGCCCCGGACGGTCCCCGCCGTCCGCTCCCACGAGCCCGCCCGCGGGCCCGGGTGGAAGCCCGCCCCCGCCACCACCGGGGTCGTCGTGGCCGCGAACAGTCCGGGCCTCGCCGACGAGGGCGAGCTGCTCGCCGGGGAGCTCGGCATCCCGTACCGGGGCTCCGTCCCCGCGGGCCCCGGGGACGTCGAGCTGGCGCTGGGCGGGGCGGGTGCGCCCGAGTCGTACGTCCTGACGGTCCGCGACGGCCGGGTCCGGATCACCGGCCCCGACGAGGCCGGGGTGTTCTACGGCACCCGCACCCTCAAGCAGTCGGTCCGCGCCGACGGCGCCGTGCCCGAGGGCACCGTCACCGACCGGCCGGCCAAACCGCAGCGCGGGCTCATGGTCGACATCGCCCGCAAGCACTTCACCGCGGCCTGGATCGAGGACCGCATCCGCGAGATGGGCGACCTCAAGATCAACCAGCTCGGTCTGCACTTCTCCGACGACCAGGGCTTCCGGATAGCGTCCGACAGCCACCCCGAGGTCGTCTCGGAGGAGCACCTGACCAAGGCCGAGGTGCGGCGGATCCTGGCGCTCGCGGCGAGCCGTCACGTCACGGTGATTCCCGAGATCGACTCGCCCGGGCACCTCGGTGCCGTCATCGCCGCCCATCCCGACCTCCAGCTCCGCAGCGCCGCCGGCCGGGCCCCGCGCGGGGCGGTCGACATCGCGAACCCGGCCGCGGCGAAGATCGTCGACGAGCTGCTGCGCGAGTACGTCCGGCTCTTTCCCGGGGCCTACTGGCACCTCGGGGCCGACGAGTACGTGGCCCTCATGTCGAAGGACCCCGAGGCGAGCTACCCCGGGCTGGCCCGGGCCGCGCGCGCGGAGTACGGCCCCTCCGCCCGGGTCCAGGACCTCGCCACCGGTTGGCTCAACGACCGTGCCGCCGTGGTCCGGCCGACCGGCAAGACCCTCAAGGCGTGGAACGACGGCTTCTTCACGGGCGGGGTGGTGGCCGCGGCCGAGGACATCGAGGTCGAGTACTGGACGGGCCGGGAGATCGGCGCCCGCACCCCGGTCTCCTACCTGAGCGCGGGCCGCAAGCTGGTCAACCTCAACGACGACTACCTCTACTACGTCCTCGGCGAGCCCAACCAGTTCACCTATCCCACCGGCCGCCGGATCTACCAGGAGTGGACCCCGCGCGTCGTCCGCGGCTCCACCCCGGTGCCGGCGCGGTACGACCCCCAGATCCTCGGCGCCCGCTTCGCGGTCTGGTGCGACCTGTCGAAGGCGCAGACCCCGACGCAGGTGGCGGCGGGCATCCGCCTGCCGCTGGCGGCGCTCGCCCAGAAGGTGTGGAACCCGGAGGAACCGTCCTTGAGCTGGGACCAGTTCCGGGCCCTGGCGGCGAAGGTGCGGGGCTGACCTGCGCGCATTCCATGGACGGCGGGAGGACCGGTCCCCTAGGTTCGCCCGGCGGCGGCCACCGGGCCGCCGCACGTTCCTGGGGGGAACCGCATGCTCACGCTCCGAAATCCGAAGGGCCTCTCGTACGCCCTCGTGGCCCTGCTCGCGGGCAACGTCCTCTTCGACGTCCTGCTGGCCCTGGCCGACGTCCGCAGCCTGGTGGCCGGCGGAATCCACTTGTTCGATCCGACCGTGTTCGGGGCGCTCGACCTGAACCTGGCCTCCAGCATGGCGTTCACGCTGTTCGCGGTGACCGGGGTCGTCTTCATCGTCTGGTTCCGCCGGCTGCGGAAGAACGCCGAGGTCTGGGCCGCTGACCTGCAGGGGCGGAAACCGGGCTGGGCCGTCGGAAGCTGGTTCGTGCCGATCGCCAACCTGTGGATGCCCCGGGGGATCGCCGTCGACATCTGGCGTGCCAGCCGCGGGGAGCCGTACGCCGCCGACGGCAGGGGGGAGCTGGCCCTGCTCAACGGCTGGTGGACGTGCTGGGTCGTCTCGGGCGTGGTGAACCAGGTCTCCGCCCAGATGTACAAGACGGCGGAGACCTTCGACGAGTACACCACCGCGATCCAGTGGTCCCTCGGGGGTTACGCCGTCGACATCGCCGCCGCAGTCCTCGCGATTCTCTTCGTCCGGCGTCTGACCTCTATGCAGCACGCCAAGGCCACTGGCATCATTCCGGCCGCGCAGTGACGGAATCGCGCCATTCGGCGCAGTAAGTGGAAGTACTGCGTCCGAATCGGGTGGCGAGGAGGCGTCCATGACGTCGGCTATGGGCAGAAGCCTGCTGGAACTGATCGACGAGGCGGACCGGAGGAGCTTGGCCGCGGCCGGCCTCGCCTGCCTCGACCGCTGTCTCCCCCTGCTCGCCCCCGAGGGCGCCGATGCGCTCCGGCCGGCCTGGGCCGCCGTTGCCCGTGGCGACGGGGCCGCCTGGGGGGAAGCCCTGACCAAGGCCCGTGCCGAGATCGCCGGGGACCCGAAGGACTCCGATGCCGACGCGGTGCAGGAGATGCTCACGAGCGCCCCGGCGGAATGGACCCCCGAGGCCCTGCGCGCCTGGGCCGGGGACTGCTCCAGCGCCGCCCTCGCCCTGCACGGCCGTCATGACGCGGCCGAACTGCCCGAGGGCCTGGTCGACCGCTGCCGCAGCGGAGACGCCGCCGGTGCGGGCCCGCTGCTCGCCGGCGAGCTCCGCCGCCAGCAGGCCGTCCTCGAATCGGTCGCCCACGGCCCGACCGGGCTGCGCCGGGCCCGCGAGCTCTCCGTGGAGGGCGGCCGGGTGCTCCGCGCGGTCGTCTCGCGCCGCGCCCGCACCGCCTGACGCGGCGGACCGCCGGTACCGCCGCCCTTGCCGGCCGGCGGGACCGGCCCGAAGGGGCCGTCCCGTCGGCCGGGCGGCTCAGTCCTCCGGGTTCTGGAGCGCCACCGAGGAGATCGTCGCGGCGATCTCCCGCTCCGCGGTGGCCTTGTCCAGGCCGAGCCCGCTCAGCACGCCCTCCCCGTCCTCGTGCTCCATGAGGGCCAGCAGGATGTGCTCGGTGCCGACGTAGTTGTGGCCGAGGCGCAGGGCCTCCCGGAAGGTCAGTTCCAGCACCTTCTTCGCCGCGGCGTCGTACGGGACGAGTGCGGGCACCTCGTCGACGGCCGGCGGCAGCGTCGCCGTGACGGCCTCGCGCACCTGCTCGGGGGTCACGCCCCGCGAGGCGATCCAGTGCGCCGCCAGTCCTTCGGGCTCCGCGAGCAGTCCGAGCGTCAGATGGATGGGGAGGATCTCGTCGTTGCGGGCGGCGATGGCCTCGTTCTGGGCGGACACCACGACGTTCCGGGCGCGGGGGGTGAAGCGGCTGAACCCTGCGTTCGGGTCCATCTTCTCCGCGTCCGGCCCCTTGGGGACGAAGCGCTTCTGGGCCGCCTGGCGAGTGACGCCCATGCTGCGGCCGATGTCGCTCCAGGAGGCGCCGGAGCGCCGCGCCTGGTCCACGAAGTGGCCGATCAGGTGGTCGGCGACCTCGCCGAGGTGGTCCGCCGCGACCACCGCGCTGGAGAGCTGTTCCAGGGTGTCGGGGTGGACCTCCTTGATTGCTTCGATGAGTTCGTCGAGACGGACGGGGACGTTCAGGCCGACTGGATTCGCCATGAGGCAACCCTAGGTTGACAGTCATGGACTGTCAACGGTCGGTTGACAGTCGAGGGGGCGTGCCGCCCCTCGGACGGGCGAGGGGGAGCGCGAGAACGTCACGAAGAAGCCCCCGAGGGAGCGGGAGGGGGCCGGGAGGGGTTGGAAGGGGGGCGGCGCGAGGGGCCGGGGAACGCCGGGCAGGGGCGAAGGGACGCCCGGAAGGGCGAGGGGCCGGGAAGCGCCGGGAAGGGTGGGAAAAAGGGAGACGACCGGGGCCGCCACCCCCCACAGGAGAGGCCCCGGTCGTCATCCACGGAGCCGCAGCACGACTCCGTATTCCTTTCAGCGCCGAGGGTGCGTTTTCTGTCACACCGGGATGCGCCCGTCCGACCACGGGAAGGTTGCAAGTTGCACAAAGACCCCGGATCGCGTGGACGCGGCGCCACGGCACGACGTAGCGTGCATCTGCGCGAGGCGGCGTGGCGGTGGTGACCGGCCGCGATGACGCAGGACGCGACGACACCACCGACGAACAGGGTTTGGGGAGTGCTGGGGGACGACGCGGAGCTGACTGCCGCGGTGCTCGCTGCTCAGGACGGGGACGAGAACGCCTTCCGTGCTGTGTACCGCGCCGTGCATCCTCGGCTGCTCGGCTACATACGCACACTGGTGGGCGACCCGGATGCCGAGGACGTGGCCTCCGAGGCGTGGCTCCAGATAGCCCGTGACCTCGACCGCTTCGAGGGCGACGCGGACCGTTTCCGCGGCTGGGCGGCCAGGATCGCCCGCAACCGCGCGCTCGACCACATCCGGATGCGCGGCCGGCGCCCCGCCGTCGGAGCCGACGAGACCGAGCTCGCCGACAAGCCCGCCGAGTCCGACACGGCGGGCGAGGCGCTGGAGGCCCTCGCCACCGGCGACACCCTGCAGCTGATCTCCCGACTCCCGCAGGACCAGGCCGAGGCCGTCGTCCTCCGGGTCGTCGTCGGCCTCGACGCCAAGAGCGCCGCCGAGACCCTGGGCAAGCGTCCCGGCGCCGTGCGCACCGCCGCCCACCGGGGCCTCAAGAAGCTGGCCGAACTCCTCGGTGTCGACGGCGCGCCGGACGGACCGGAAGGCGCCGGCGGGGCCGTCGTCCCCCTGGACGGCGTCCCTCCGCAACGCGGTCGTACGCCGGGGGCCGTGACCCCCGGCGGTGTGACGCAATCGCGTCCGCGTACGCAGAAGGACATGTGATGGCCGACGAGCGGTACCAGTGGCTCGACCAGGAGGCCGCGGAGCGGCTGCTCCGTGGTGAGCCGGTCGAGACCGTCGGCGATCCCGCGCGTTCCCAGGCCGAGCTGCTCGCCGACGCCCTGGGCGCGGCCCGCACCCCCGCCGTCCCGCCCACCGACACGGGCGAGCTGCCGGGCGAGGCCGCCGCGCTCGCGGCCTTCCGCCAGGCCGCCGCCGAACGCGCTGCGGCCGGCACCGGAGCCGCAGCGGTCGGCCGCGCCGCCACACCCGGCCGGACACCGCGCACCTCCGGCGCGGCCCCGGTGCGCCGCTGGGGACGTTCCGTCCGGTACGGGCTGGCCGCAGCCCTCGCCGCCGTCACGGTCGGTGGCGTCGCCGTCGCCGCGGGCACCGGCGTGCTGCCCCTCGGCGGCCCCGCACCCACCACCTCCACCACCGCGGGGAGCACGGCGGAGCCGCTCGTCTCCGAGGACTCCGGAATGCCCCGGGGCACCGCGGCGCCCACCACGGAACCCGGCGGTGACGAGCCCACGCCCGGTGCGTCCCCCTCGGCCGGATCCGGCACCCCCGACCCGACGGCCGGCACCCCGGACCGGAAGGGCACGGACACCGAGGGCGCGGACACCGGAGGGACGGACGCTCCGGAGCCCGGCGTGACCACCGCGCGCCCCGACGCCGGTTCGGGCGGACAGGGCGGCACCGGGGCCGGGGACAGCAATCAGGAGAAGGACCTCAAGGCCTGCCGGGAGTACCGGGAGGGTCGGCTCGACGCCGCGGATCGACAGCGGCTCGTGGACAGGCTGCGCAGCGGCGACACCCTGCGCCGCTACTGCGACCGGATCCTCTCCGGCGGCACCGGCGCGTCCCCGGAGCCCGACCGGGGCGACCCCGGGGACCCGTCCGACCCGCACCCGGGCTCCGGGGGTTCCTCCGGCAGCGGCTCGACCGGCGCCAAGGACGGCGGCCGGGGCACCTCCGGCGCCGGCAACCAGAACGGCGGGGGCCGCGGCGACGCCCTGCTCTCCACCGGGACCGAGGCCGTGCCGTCCACCGCGAGCAGCACCGGAACCACCGTCGCGACGCGCGTTCCGCTCGCGGTGTAACACTTCTGGACCCGGTGACGCAGTACTGAATGAGCCGACTGGTCATCGGCCGCGCAGTGAGCCGGGGTTCCCCCCGTACCTACGGCTCCGCGCACCCGGCGCGGGTGGGACACGTTCCCCCGGTCCCACCCGCGCCCTCCCTCTCCAGGCCCTCCGGCCGCGGACGGCCTACCAGTAGACGACGACCTTGTCGCCGACCTTCACCTGGTCGAAGAGGGCCGCCAGCTTGGCCCGGTCCCGGACATTGACGCAGCCGTGCGAGGCCCCGTTGTAGCCGCGGGCCGCGAAGTCCGACGAGTAGTGCACGGCCTGGCCGCGGCTGAAGAACATCGAGTACGGCATGGGCGTGTGGTAAATCGTCGACGTCCACTCCTTCGCCTTCCACTCGACCTTGAACAGGCCCTCGCGGGTCGGCGTGTTCTCCGAGCCGAAGCGGACGTCCACCGAGGAGACGACCTTGCCGTCGATCATCCAGGCGAGCGTCCGGCTCTCCTTGCTGATGCACATCACCCGGCCGGTCATGCACCGCGGGTCCGGGGCGGCCAGCTTGTTGGTGGTCGAGGGCTTCAGCTCGTCGGCCGTCGGCTTCATGGAGACGGACAGCAGCTCCTTCCAGGTCGCCCCGTCGACCGAACCGGTCTCCGGCAGGTCCCGGTGCGCCTGGAACTTCTTCACCGAGGCCGTCGTGATCGTCCCGTAGAAACCGGTGGGCGCCCGGTCGAAGAAGTCCAGCTGCCGCAGTCGCGCCTGGAGCTCCCGCACCTGCTCGCTCTCGTCCCCGTCGCCCATGAGCGGCTTCGGCCCGGGCTGCCCGGTGGAGGGTTCGGCCGTGGGGAAGGTCGCGGAGGGCGACGGCGGCTTGGCGTCCGAGGTGGGCGTGGAACCGGCAGGGGAACCCGACGCGGTGGAGGTCGGCGCGGTGGAGGTCGGCGCGCCGCCCCCCGGCGCGGTCGAGGTCGGTGCGGGGGGTGCGTCCACACCGCCCCCGACGGTGTCGGGCGTACAGCCCGCGGCCAGTGCCACCGCCACGGCGGCCAGGGCCGCCCTGCGCAGCGCGGGTCCGCGCAGCACGGACCCGCGTATGACGGACGGAGATCGCTTCATCCTTGCCCCCCGAGATGTGTCGTGTGCTTGTAGGGATGCTTCCCGCGCGCGTCCGGTTGCGCACCCGGGGCACGAACCGCGCATCCTGGGGGAAGGCCCCGGCGCGCTGCCACCGTCGCCCGCACGCCCGTCACCACGGTCCGTGGCGAAGGTCGGTACCGCCGGGCCACGGGTCTGGTCGGCAGGCCTGCGCGACGGGTCGATCGGGAGGCACCACACATGGCGCGCGAGTCGGAGTCGGGGCTGCCCGTCGAGCCGGTCTACGGACCGCAGGCGCTGGAGGGCTGGAACCCGGTCGAGAAGCTGGGCGAGCCCGGCGCGTACCCCTTCACCCGCGGGGTGTACCCGTCGATGTACACCGGACGTCCGTGGACGATGCGGCAGTACGCCGGTTTCGGCACCGCGGTGGAGTCCAACGCCCGCTACAAGCAGCTGATCGCCAACGGCACCACGGGCCTCTCGGTCGCCTTCGACCTGCCGACCCAGATGGGCCACGACTCCGATGCGCCGATCGCGCACGGCGAGGTCGGCAAGGTCGGCGTGGCCGTCGACTCGATCGACGACATGCGGATCCTGTTCGACGGCATCCCGCTGGACAAGGTCTCCACCTCGATGACCATCAACGCCCCCGGCGCCCTGCTGCTGCTCCTCTACCAACTGGTCGGAGAGGAGCAGGGCGTCCCGGCCGAGGAGCTGACCGGCACGATCCAGAACGACGTGCTCAAGGAGTACATCGCCCGGGGCACGTACATCTTCCCGCCCCAGCCCTCGCTGCGGCTGATCGCGGACACCTTCAAGTACTGCAGGGCCGAGATCCCGAAGTGGAACACCATCTCCATCTCCGGCTACCACATGGCCGAGGCCGGGGCCTCGCCCGTGCAGGAGATCGCCTTCACCCTGGCCGACGGCATCGAGTACGTGCGCACCGCGGTCGCCGCCGGAATGGACGTGGACGACTTCGCCCCCCGCCTCTCCTTCTTCTTCGTGGCCCGCACCACGATCCTCGAAGAGGTCGCCAAGTTCCGGGCCGCCCGTCGGATCTGGGCGCGGGTGATGAAGGAGGAGTTCGGCGCCGAGAACCCCAAGTCGCTGATGCTGCGCTTCCACACCCAGACCGCCGGTGTGCAGCTCACCGCCCAGCAGCCCGAGGTCAACCTGGTGCGCGTGGCCGTCCAGGGCCTCGCGGCCGTCCTGGGCGGCACCCAGTCGCTGCACACCAACTCCTTCGACGAGGCCATCGCCCTGCCCACCGACAAGTCCGCCCGCCTCGCCCTGCGCACCCAACAGGTCCTCGCCTACGAGACGGACGTCACGGCCACCGTCGACCCCTTCGCCGGCTCCTACGCGGTCGAGAAGATGACGGACGACGTCGAGGCCGCGGCCCTGGAGCTGATGGACCGGGTCGAGGAGATGGGCGGTGCGGTCCACGCGATCGAGCGCGGCTTCCAGAAGGGCGAGATCGAGCGCTCCGCCTACCGGATCGCGCAGGAGACCGACGGCGGCGAGCGGGTCGTCGTCGGCGTCAACCGCTACGCCATCGATGTGGAGGAGCCCTACGAGCCGCTGCGCGTGGACCCGGCGATCGAGGCCCAGCAGGCCGAGCGCCTCGCCCGGCTCCGTGCCGAACGCGACCGACCGGCCGTGGACGCGGCCCTCGCCGCCCTCAAGGAGGCGGCCGAGGGCACCGACAACGTCCTCTACCCGATGAAGGAGGCCCTCAGGGCGCGCGCCACCGTCGGTGAGGTCTGCGACGCGCTCCGCAGCGTCTGGGGCACCTACGTCCCCACCGACGCGTTCTAGCCGGTCCCACCCGGCAGAACCCCGAAGCGGAGCGTCGCACCGGTGTGCGACACTCCGCTTCATGCTGGGTGTCATCGATCTGCCGACCTATCTCGCCGGGCTCGTCCTCATCATCCTCCTCCCGGGGCCGAACTCGCTGTACGTGCTGTCCGTCGCCGCCCGCAAGGGCACCCGGACCGGGTACAAGGCCGCCGCCGGGGTGTTCACCGGCGACGCGGTCCTGATGACGCTCGCCGCACTCGGCGCCGCCTCGCTGCTCCAGACCACCCCGCTGCTGTTCATGATCGTGAAGTACGCGGGGGCGGGCTACCTGGCGTGGATGGCCTACGGCATGCTGCGCTCGGCCCTGTCGATGTGGCGCTCCCGGCACGAGGTCGTCACCGCGTCCGCCGCGGAGCCGGACGCCGGACCGTCCGAGCGGCCGTACCGCCGGGCGCTGATCATCAGCCTCTTCAACCCGAAGGCGATCCTCTTCCTGATCTCCTTCTTCGTGCAGTTCGTGGACCCGTCCTACGCCTACCCGGCGCTCTCCTTCCTGGTCCTCGGCACCCTGCTCCAGCTCGGCAGCTTCCTCTACCTCACGACCCTGATATTCGGCGGCACCCGCCTCGCCTCCGCGTTCCGCCGCCGCCGGCGCCTCTCCGCCGGTGCGACCTCCGCCGCCGGCGCCCTCTTCCTCGGCTTCGCGGCCAAGCTCTCGCTCAGCAGCGCCGCCTGAAGCACCGCCCTTGACCCTCACACCGTGTGAGGCCGTTCCGTAGGGGGCGTCATGTTCACCATCGGAGACTTCGCCCGGCACGGGCGGGTGTCGGTCCGGATGCTGCGCCACTACGACGCCATCGGACTGCTGCACCCGACCCACGTCGACCCGCACAGCGGCTACCGCTTCTACTCCGCGGACCAGCTCGCCCGGCTCAACCGCGTCATCGCGCTCAAGGACCTCGGCTTCACCTTGGAACAGGTCGGGTCGATCCTCGACGAGCAGGTCGACGCGCACGCGTTGCAGGGCATGCTGCGGCTGCGCCAGGCCGAGCTGGAAACGGCCGTGGAAGAGGCCAGGGCCCGGCTCGCCCAGGTCGGTGCGCGGCTCCGAGCCATCGAGAGGGAGGGACGCATGTCCACCCAGGACGTCGTCGTCAAGAAGGTCCCCGCCGTTCGCGTCGCCGAGCTGAGCGCGCCCGCCGCGAGCTTCGGCCCGCAGCACGTCACCCCGGTCATCGGCCCGTTGTACGAGGAGCTGTGCGGACGGCTGGAGCGCGCCGGCATCACCGGCTTCGGCCCCGCGATCGCCTACTACGAGGACGCCGGCAAGGGAGACGGCTCGATCGTCGTGCACGCGGCGACGACGGTGCCCGAGGGCACCGCCGTGGCGGGCGTCGAGGTGCACGTCCTGCCCGGCATCGAGGAGGCGGCGACCATCGTGCACCGGGGGGAGATGGACGGGGTCCTGCCGACCGCGCAGGCCCTGGCCTCCTGGATCGACATCCACGGCTACGCCTCGGCCGGGTACGCCCGCGAGCTGTACCTGGAGTGCCCGGAGGACCCGGCCGGCTGGGTCACCGAGATCCAGGAACCGATCGCCCGCGCCTGAACCGCCGCGGGCCCGGGACCCCCGCACGGGTTCCCGGGCCCGCCGTTTCGCGGTGGTCCGCTATCTCTTCAGCGCCTTGCGCAGGCGCAGCGCGTGCCGCGCGAGTCGACGCACCCTCGGGTGCCGGGGGATCGGCAGTCCGCCGGGCAGGCCCAGCACGGTGAGGCGACGTCGGGTGAAGTGGTGCCGGGTGCGCTCGGCGAGCGGTCCGGAGAGGTGCCGCTCCGCGGCCCCCCTCAGGTCCGCCCGTATCTTCGGCTGCATGGCGAAGCCGACCGCCGCGACCAGGTCGTTCAGCTCCGTCGGGTCGAGCGCCGCCCCGCCGCCCCCCTCCAGGGGCGGGACGACCGCGTCGACGACCGTGAGCGGGATCCGGTTGCTGTTCTGGAACGGGGCGAGCCGCTGCAGGAGCGTTTCGGTGCCGACCCGGGCGATCGGCACCCCGTAGAAGGTCCGTGCGGTGAGCAGCGCGGTGGAGAAGCAGCCGACGACGAGCGCGGGCCGCAACTCGCGGTAGAGCACCTCCGCGAGCACGGGACGGTCCTCGACGGTCAGGACGGCGCCGAGCTCGGCCGCCGTCTCCACCAGAGCCCGCGACCAGGCGTCCGGGGCCGTCGGGTGCGGCTTGAAGACGAGCCGCCGGTGGCCCAGCGCGACGGCGCCCCGGACCATCCGCAGGTGCAGTTCCTCCTCCTCGGCGGCGGTCAGCAGGTTCAACGCCGCCAGGTACTGACCGAGGAGCACCACCGGCCCCTCCTGCGCCGGTGCCACGGCCTTGGCGGCCGGCCCGGCCAGCTCCTCGACGACCTTCGTGAACGCCTGCGTCGGCACCGCCTCGGAGGTCGCCCCGAATTCGGCGAGCAGCAGCGGGGTCAACTCCGGCACCAGATCGAGGTGGAGCAGCCGGCCCACGCGCCCGCCGATCAACGGATCGATCTTGTTGCGGGTCGGGCCGTAGCTCATCAGGCCGTCCGCGTACGCCGTGATCGGCGCCTCGGGCAGCAACTGGGCGATGGCCAGCGCCGGTGTCACCTGGAGGGACTCCAGGGCCAGCTCGACCCGGTCGTCGCCCAGCTCCCAGATCCGTCGCAGATGGCGCTGCAGGAGCGGCAGATCGCTTGCGCGGGGGGTCCAACCGCCCGGGTGGAGCGGGGAGATCACCTCGTTCCAGGACAGCACGGAGTCGAAGCGGCTGCGCAGCCGCTCGAAGCCCTCGGCCTCGTCCAGGGCGGGGGTGGTCTCCGGCACGGCCGCGTTGTTGGCGACGAGGAGGATGCGACGGTCGGCGGGGCCGAAGCAGCCGCTGTCGAGCGCGGCGGCGAGGGTCACGACGCCGTAGAGGGTGGAGGCGCAGAAGATCTGGGTGGTGCGACGGGTGCTCATGCGGCGGCCTCCGTGGAGCTCGTGCCCGCGCCGGGGTCGGTGCCCGCGCCGGACGCGCGGACCGGGGGCGCGGGCGGGGGAGCCGGGCGGCGTCGGCGCAGCCGGCGCAGCATCGTCGCGCGGTCCCCGCCCATCGCGGCCAGGGCCTCGTCGAGGACCTCCTGTGGCATCCGCTGCAACGCGCCCGCGCTCATCGCCTTCAACTGGCGCGCCACTTCGGGCTCGAAGCGTTCGATCGAGCCGATGTGGTGGGAAATCACCGCGCAATATGTGCGGACGGCCTTCGGAAGGAGGCGGTCCGCGTCTTCGTCCCGTGCGGTTTCCGTGATGACCTGGTCGAATGCGCGAATGAAGTCCAATTGTCGGACGTCGCCGATCTGGGTGAGCGAATTGGCCACCCCGCGCCGGTAGAAGACGCCGAGTTCCCCGATTGCGGCGAAGGATTCCGCCTCGCGGTGCAGCCGCCAGATCCACGGTCGGTCCTCGGCGGTCCGAAGGCCGTGCGGGAAGTGCAGCAGGCCCCGGTCGAGGAGCCGTCGGTGGTAGATCCCGGCCCAGGCGTACGGGTAGTCGACCGAGGTCGTGCGGTGCGCCGGCAGGATCGCGTCCCGGGGGCGCAGCGCTTCGGCACGGCGGGCGACCGGCACCTGGCGCACGGAGCGCTTCCGGCCGGTGACCACCACGTGGTCGGTGCGCAGGAAGTCGCAGTCCAGCGATTCGGCCGCGGCGACCAGCCGTTCGTAGTAGCCGGGGGCGAGCCAGTCGTCGCCGTCGAGGAAGGTCACGTACTCGCCGCGAGCGGCGTCGAGACCGGTGTTCCGGGCCGTGGCGAGGCCCTCGTTGTGCGCGTGCCTGATCAGGACGGCACCCGGGACCTCGCGTGCGGCCCGTTCGAGGAGTGCGGGCGTCCCGTCCGACGAACAGTCGTCGACCAGCAGGAACTCGAAGTCCTCGCGGGCGTTGGCGCGCAGGCTCGTGAGGGTGTCGGGGGCGTATGTCTGCACGTTGAAGAACGGCACGACGACGGAGAGCTTGACCACGCGGCCGACGCTAGGCGCCGCCCCGGCATTCCCCCCGACCATCGGGAATCCATTGGGTGAACGCCAGGCGGCAGGCTGATTAACCACCTTTTCCCTCGGGTGAAATCGGCCCCCGAGCGTCCGGAAAACGCCCCGCTTCAACGTGCGGAGAGGCTCTGTTCACCCTTTGTTGCCATTGAGTTGGGCCGAAGAGCGGAATGCCCTTCTAGCGTCCTCGACGTGCCAGCAAGTACCAAAGAAGCGATACGGGTCGCCGTACTCGCCGACTCCGACACCCGGTGGAAATGGGGCGGCCTCACCGCGCGCCGCATCACGGAAGCGAACGCCGAACACAGCGGTTTCGTCCTGCGCGGACGCGCCACGCCGACGGCGCGCCAACTCGCCGAGACCGGAGTGTCCCAGGACGCCCCGCGCGAGGTGACCGGAGCGGAGTTCCTGCGTGCGGTACGGGACGCGGAGGCGCGCGGCGAGGGATACGACGTCCTCGTCCTCGCCCTGGTCGGCGGCACCGTCCGGGCCGTCCTCCAGGGGCTGGCCGACCTCGGCCTCCAGCGGCGCCCGGTGATCGTCACCGGCTACGTCGGCGTGGTGTACGAGAAGCTGACCGACGGCCTGCTGCTGCGGCACGGCGCCGACGTGGTCCTCGCCAACTCCCGTCACGACGCCGAGCGCTTCCGCGCCGTGTACGAGGGCGTCGGTGCCGGCGCCGACGCGGTCGTCGAAGCCGCGCTGCCCTTCCTCGGCGGATCCCCGTACGCCCCCCGGGCCGACCGCGACGTCCTGGTCTTCGCCGCGCAGCCGTCCGTGCCCGCCACCCGTTCCGAGCGGGCCTACGTACTGCGCCGGCTGATAGGGCACGCCCGGCTCCACCCGGAGCGCGAGGTGCTCCTCAAGCTCCGCTCCAAGCCGGGCGAACACACCACCCACCTGGAGGAGTTCCCCTTCCAGAAGCTGGTGCGCGAACTCGATCCGCCGCACAACTTCCGCCTCGTGTACGGGCACATGGGCGAGGTCCTCGACCGCACCGACCTCCTGGTCACCGTCTCCTCCACGGCCGCCCTCGAAGCGCTGCACCGCCGGATCCCCACCGCGATCCTCACCGACCTCGGGGTCCGCGAGGTGCTCGGCAACCACCACTTCGTCGGCTCCGGCCTGTTGACCTCCTTCGACCGGCTCGACCAGGGGCACGTGCCGACCCCCGACGGAACCTGGCTCGCCCGGCAGGGAGTCGCCTCCGACAGCCCCTACGAGCAGGCCTTCGACGCCGCCCGCGACCGGGTCGCCGAACTCCTCGCGCTTCCCGCGCTCCCCCCGATCGCCCCCTACTACACCGCGGAAACGGCCCCCGGCTACCTGCCGGGAATCCTCGCCCGCCACCGCCTGGACGTCACCGCGCCGGAGCCCCGCGAGAGCGGGCTGCGCCGGATCGTCCGCGAGGCCGCGCGGGGCGCGTACCGCCACGGCGTGCAGCGCGTCGCCCCCGTCATCCGCCGTCTGGGAGAACTCTGATGCCGACCCCCACCGTGCTCGCCGTCATCCCCGCCCGGGGAGGCTCCAAGGGCGTGCCCGCCAAGAACCTCGCCCCGGTGGCCGGCGTCCCGCTCGTCTCCCGTGCCGTCCGTGCCTGCCTCGACGCGCACCCCGTCACCCACGTCACGGTCTCCACCGACGACGCCGCCATCGCGGCGGCGGCCCGTGCGGCCGGAGCCGAGGCGGTCCAGCGGCCCGCCGAGATCGCCGGCGACACGGCCACCAGCGAGTCCGCGGTCCGCCACGCGATGGACGCCTTCGAGGCCCTCCACGGCCGCCCGGTGGACGTGGTCCTCCTGGTCCAGTGCACGAGCCCCTTCCTGACCTCCGCCGAGGTCGCGCAGACCGTCGAGCGGATCGTCTCCGGCGCCGCCGACACCGCCTTCACCGCGGCCCCGACCCACGGCTTCCTCTGGCGCGAGACCGAGGCGGGAGCCGAGGGCGTCAACCACGACAAGGCGCACCGTCCGCGCCGTCAGGACCGGGAGCCCGAGTACCTGGAAACGGGTGCCGTCTACGCGATGGACGCGACCGGCTTCCGCACCCACGGTCACCGCTTCTTCGGCCGCACCGCGCTCGTCGTCACCGACCCCGCCCGGGTCCTGGAGATCGACGACCCGCACGACCTCGCCCGGGCCAAGGCGCTGGCGCCGCTCCTCGACGAGCCCGCCACCCCCGGCTTCGCCGACGTGGACGCGGTCGTCCTCGACTTCGACGGAACCCAGACCGACGACCGGGTCCACCTCGACGCCGAAGGGCGCGAGTTCGTCTCCGCGCACCGCGGCGACGGCCTCGGCATCGCGGCCCTGCGCCGCGCCGGACTGCCCGTCCTCATCCTCTCCACCGAACAGAACGCCGTGGTCGCCGCCCGCGCCCGCAAGCTCAAGATCCCCGTCCTGCACGGCATCGACCGCAAGGACCGCGCCCTCAAGGAGTGGTGCGAGGCCGAGGGCATCGACCCGCAGCGCGTCCTCTACGCCGGCAACGACGTCAACGACCTGCCCTGCTTCCACCTCGTCGGCTGGCCCGTCGCGGTGAGCAGCGCCCACGACTCCGTACGGGCCGCCGCCCGCGCGGTCACCGTCACTCCGGGCGGCTCCGGAGCGATCCGTGAGATCGCCGCCTGGCTCCTCGGACCCGAGCTCGACACCCCCGCACGCACCACCCACGACATCTAAGGAACAGCACCATGAGCACCCGTCTCCGCACCCTCGGCGCCAAGACCGCCGGCCCCGGCCAGCCCGTCTACGTCACCGGCGAGATCGGCATCAACCACAACGGCGACCTCGACAACGCCTTCGCGCTCATCGACATCGCCGCCGAAGCCGGCTGCGACGCCGTCAAGTTCCAGAAGCGGACCCCCGAGATCTGCACCCCGCGCGACCAGTGGGACATCGAGCGCGACACCCCCTGGGGCCGGATGACCTACATCGACTACCGCCACCGCGTGGAGTTCGGCGAGGACGAGTACCGCGCCATCGACGAGCACTGCAAGAAGCGCGGCATCGACTGGTTCGCCTCCCCGTGGGACACCGAGGCCGTCGCCTTCCTGGAGAAGTTCGACGTCCCCGCCCACAAGGTCGCCTCGGCCTCCCTCACCGACGACGAGCTGCTCCGCGAGCTGCGCGCCACCGGCCGCACGGTGATCCTCTCCACGGGCATGTCGACGCCGAAGCAGATCCGCCACGCGGTCGAGGTCCTCGGCAGCGACAACATCCTGCTCTGCCACGCCACCTCGACCTACCCCGCCAAGGCCGAGGAGCTCAACCTGCGCGTCATCCAGACGCTCCAGGAGGAGTACCCGAACGTCCCGATCGGCTACTCCGGCCACGAGACCGGCCTCCAGACCACGCTGGCCGCCGTCGCCCTCGGCGCCACCTTCGTCGAGCGCCACATCACCCTCGACCGCGCCATGTGGGGCTCCGACCAGGCCGCCTCCGTCGAGTCGCAGGGCCTGCAGCGCCTGGTCCGCGACATCCGCACCATCGAGACGGCCCTCGGCGACGGCGTCAAGAAGGTGTACGAGTCGGAGCTCGGCCCGATGAAGAAGCTCCGCCGGGTCCAGGGCACCGTCGCCGCATGACCGGGCAGCTGGCGTTCGTCGAGAGCCCGGTCCAGCTCCTCAACGTCCTGGAATGGGCGCACGTCCGGTCCTCGGTCGCCGGGGAGCACGCCTCCCCGGGCGGCCGGGCGGCGGCCCCTCCCCGCTCCGCCGCGGGAGACCGTCCCGCCGGGGCGGACGGGGCACCCGCGACGGACGACGGCCTTGCCGGCCCCCAGCTCCCGGATTCCACGGCGCCCACGGGCGCTTCCCCCACGGGGCGCGCCCCCCGCGCCGGGGGTCCCTCCGGCCGGAGCACCGGCCTCACGGTGGTCGTCCTCTCGCCGACCGATCCGATGTCGCGGGGCCAGCTGCGCCGCATGGCCCAGTTGGCCCGCGACGCGGGGCTCACCGTCCACTGGCAGGAGGCCCGCTCCGGCCGGGGTTCCCTGGTCCGCACCCTGCGGGAACTCGCCCGGCCGTTGCGCTCGGCGGAGCGGGTGATCATCGGGGACCCGTTCTCCCGCTACGTCCAGCTCCTGCTGACCCTCTTCGCCCCCCGGCACGTGACCGTGGTCGACGACGGCACGGCGACCATGGAGTTCGCGGCCCAGCTCGGTCGCGGCGAACGCTTGGTGCGCTGGCACCGCAAGGGCAGTCGGGGCCCGCGCGAGATGGCGCTCGCCCCGGTGACCACACTGGCCCGGCGGCGCCTCGCCCCCGGCGGGGGCCGTACGGTCGAGATCTTCACCTCGCTGCCCGTGGAGGCCCCGCCGGGCGTCACGGTCACGGAGAACGCCTACGCCTGGACCCGGGACACCTTCGGCCCGCCGATGCTCACCGGCGGGGCCGACCTGGTCGGCACCTCGCTCGTCGAGACGGGCGTCGTCGACGAGGACCACTACGTGCGCGTGGTGGCGGGCCTCGCCCGCGCCCACGGCGCCACCCGCTACTTCGCGCACCGCCGGGAGAGCGCGGAGAAGCTGCACCGGATAGCGGTCGAGACCGGCCTCCAGATGGTCCGCCCCGACCTGCCCCTGGAGCTGGTCGCCCGGCGCGGGCCGGTGGGCCGCACGATCGTCAGCTTCCCGTCCACGGTCGTGCACACCCTGCCGCTGGCCCTGGCCGGCACGGGCGTCAAGGTCGCCGTCATCGAGGTCGCCCCCGAGTGGCTGCGGGCGACCGCCTCGCCGCGCGCCCAGGGCTTCCTGTCGGGGGTGGCGGGCACCGCGGCCCACGAAGTCGATCGGCTCACCACCCGGGTGGCCCACCCGACCGACCGACTGGAATTCGGCTGAGCGTACCCACAAGGAGTGGTCCTCAAGCCTGAGAAACTGAAAATTTTTCCCCTAACGGGCTGAACTTTTCGTGATCAACGGGCAGTTGACCTCTCCGCGGGCCTACCCTTCAAAGGGTGAACCAGTTGAAGTCCCGTGAGCCCGGCTCCGTCACCCTGCCCGGAACGCTGTCCGAACCCCTGCACGCCGAACTCGTGGCCTTCCGCAGGGACTTGCACATGCACCCCGAGCTCGGGAATCAGGAGTTCCGCACGACCGCCGCGCTCAAGGCCCGCCTGGAGGCGGCCGGCCTCGTGCCGAAGGTCCTTCCGGCCGGCACCGGACTCCTCTGTGACATCGGCACCCGGGCCGGCGGCGGGTCCGTGCTCGCGCTCCGCGCCGACCTGGACGCCCTGCCCATCCCCGACGTCAAGACCGTCGCCTACCGCTCCACCGTGGCCAACCGCGCCCACGCCTGCGGGCACGACGTCCACACCACCACCGTCCTCGGAGCCGGCCTCGTCCTCGCCGAGCTCGACCGCCAGGGGCTGCTGCCCCGGCCCGTGCGGCTGGTCTTCCAGCCCGCCGAGGAGGTCCTCCCCGGCGGAGCCGCCGACGCCATCGAGGCCGGGGTCCTGGACGGCGTCGGCCGGATCATCGCCGTCCACTGCGACCCCCGGGTGGACGCCGGCACGATCGGCCTCCGCGCCGGCCCCATCACCTCCGCCTGCGACCGGCTCGAAGTCACCCTCGACGGCCCCGGCGGCCACACCGCCCGCCCGCACCTGACCACCGACCTGGTCACCGCCGCGGCACGGGTCGCCACCGACGTCCCCGCCGTCCTGGCCCGCCGGGTCGACGCCCGCTCCGGCCTCTCGGTCACCTGGGGCCGCATCGAGGCGGGCCACGCGCCGAACGTCATCCCGCAGCACGCCGAGCTCTCCGGCACCGTCCGCTGCCTCGACCTGCCCGCCTGGCGGGACGCGCCCGACCTGGTCCACGCCGCGATCGACGAGGTCGCCGCCCTGCACCGGGCCAAGTCGACCGTCACCTACGTCCGGGGCGTCCCCCCGGTCGTCAACGATCCGGCCGCCACCGAGCTGCTCCGCGACGCCATGGCGGCCCGTCGGGGACCGCACGCGATCGAGGACACCGAGCAGAGCCTCGGCGGCGAGGACTTCTCCTGGTACCTGGAGCACGTCCCCGGTGCCATGGCCCGCCTCGGCGTCCGCACCCCCGGTGACACCCGGGTCCGCGACCTGCACGCCGGTGACTTCGACGTGGACGAGAGCAGCATCCGGGCCGGGGTGGAACTCTTCACGGCCGCGGCGCTGCTCGACGCCGAGGAACGGCGCTGACACCGGGCCGGACGGAGGGCTGGCCGGGCCCTGGACCGGGGGCGGCCGGGCCCCTCATCCGTCCGGCTCACCGTCGTCCCCCGGGCGGCCCAGCGCCCGGCGCGGCGCGCTCCGCCCCCTGTTCGAGCGCCCCCTTCCCGCGGTATAACCGGCGGTACCGGCTCGGACGCCCTCCGTCGCCCCGGCTGGCTGGTTCGCGACGATCCGATAACGACTCATGAACGGGTCTTTAACTGACATCTACGCGCGTTACGATCGCGGCGAAACCAGCGCCGGAAGAGGCGCTTTCGGTCAGTCTTGAAGGGACCCTCCTCTTGCGCCGGATCACCAGGATCACGACCGTGGGCATCGCCTCCGCGGCGCTCGCCCTCTCCGCCACCGCGTGTGGCAAGTCTTCGACGGACTCCGGCGCCAGCCCGAGCTCCGACTCCAAGGCGACCAAGGCCGCCATCGCGTACGACATCGGCGGCCGCGGCGACCAGTCCTTCAACGACGCCGCCTACGCGGGCCTGAAGAAGGCCGAGGACGACCTCGGCGTCAAGGGCGCCGAGGCCGAGCCGTCGTCCGGCGAGGGCGACGCCGACAAGGTGCAGCGCCTCACCTCGCTGGCGCGCGCCGGCAACAACCCGGTCATCGGCGTCGGCTTCGCCTACGCCCCGGCCATCGAGAAGGTCGCCAAGCAGTTCCCGAACACGACCTTCGGCATCATCGACGACACCTCGGTGACCGGCCCGAACATCGCCAACCTCGTCTTCAACGAGGAGCAGGGCTCCTACCTGGCCGGCGTCGCCGCCGCCAAGGCGTCCAAGACCGGCACCGTCGGCTTCATCGGCGGCGTCGAGGTCCCGCTGATCAAGAAGTTCGAGGCGGGCTACGTCCAGGGCGTCAAGGACACCAACCCCAAGGCCAAGGTGCTCACCCAGTACCTGACCCAGCCGCCGAACTTCGACGGCTTCGCCAAGCCCGACCTCGGCAAGGCCGCCGCCCAGGGCCAGCTCGACAAGGGCGCCGACGTGATCTACGCCGCCGCCGGTCTCGCCGGCTCCGGTGCGATCGAGGCCGCCTCCGAGGCGGGCAAGTGGGCCATCGGCGTCGACTCCGACCAGTACAACCAGGCGGGTCTGTCCAAGTACAAGGACGCCATCCTGACCTCGGTCACCAAGGACGTCTCGGACTCGGTCTTCAACCTGATCAAGTCGGTCGAGGACGGCAAGCCGCAGACCGGTGAGGTCCGCTACGGCCTCGCCACGGACGGTGTCGGCCTGGCCGACTCCAACCCGAAGTACAAGGAGATGACCGACCTCATCGCCGCCGTGGACGAGGCGAAGAAGCAGATCATCGACGGCAAGATCACGGTCAAGACCGCTCCGTAAGGACACGCAGGTCACGACCCGAGCCCGCGGGCCCGGTGCGGTGGCGCCCCGCCACCGCCCCGGGCCCCGGGCCCGTTCCCGTACGGGTTTTTACTTTTCGGCAGCGCTACGCGTGTAGATGTCTCCCTGGCACGATAACTTCGCCCCGCCCTGCCCTCCCGCTCCCGCTCCTTCCGGCCAAGGAGAGTGCGTCATCAACGCGTCCAGCCCCCCTGCCGTAGAACTGCACGGCATCACCAAGCGATTCCCCGGCGTCGTCGCCAACAAGGACATCGCCATCACGGTCCGCAAGGGCACCGTGCACGCCCTCATCGGCGAGAACGGTGCCGGCAAGTCGACCCTCATGAAGATCCTCTACGGCATGCAGAAGCCGGACGAGGGCACGATCGCGGTCGACGGCCAGCAGGTCACCTTCTCCAGCCCCGGTGACGCCATCGCGCGCGGCATCGGCATGGTGCACCAGCACTTCATGCTCGCCGACAACCTCACCGTCCTGGAGAACGTCGTCCTCGGCGGCGAGAAGCTCTACGGAATCGGCGCCAAGGCCCGTCAGAAGATCAACGAGATCTCCGAGGCGTACGGCCTCGGGGTCCGTCCCGACGTGCTGGTCGAGGACCTCGGCGTCGCCGACCGGCAGCGCGTGGAGATCCTCAAGGTCCTCTACCGCGGTGCCAAGATCCTCATCCTCGACGAGCCGACCGCCGTCCTCGTCCCGCAGGAGGTCGACGCGCTCTTCGACAACCTGCGCGAGCTCAAGGCCGAGGGCCTCACCGTCATCTTCATCTCGCACAAGCTGGGCGAGGTGCTGAAGGTCGCCGACGACATCACCGTCATCCGCCGGGGCACCACGGTCGGCACCGCCGACCCGAAGACCGCCACCACCAAGCAGCTCGCCGAGCTGATGGTCGGCAGCGAACTGCCCTCGCCGGAGACCCGCGAGTCGACCGTCACCGACGTGCCGATGCTGCAGGTCCAGGGCCTGACGCTGGTGGAGAGCGGCGCCGGCAGCGCACCGCTGACCACCGCCGCCCCGGCCGACCCGGCCGTCTCGGTCACCGTGCACGAGGAGGTCGCCGCCGGCCGCAAGCTGCTCGACGCCATCTCGCTCACCATCCACAAGGGCGAGATCCTCGGCATCGCGGGCGTCGAGGGCAACGGCCAGACCGAGCTGATCGAGGCCCTGATGGGCCTGCGCACCCCCGACGCCGGTGCCATCAGCCTCGACGGGAAGGACATCTCCGCCGTTCCGGTGCGCAAGCGCCGCGAGGGCGGGATCGGCTACATCCCCGAGGACCGCCACCGCCACGGCCTGCTCCTGGAAGCCCCGCTCTGGGAGAACCGCATCCTCGGCCACGTCACCGAGCCGCCCAACTCCAAGCGCGGCATCCTCGACCCGAAGGCCGCCCGCAAGGACACCGAGCGGATCGTCCGCGAGTACGACGTCCGCACCCCCGGCATCGAGGTGACCGCGGCCTCCCTCTCCGGCGGCAACCAGCAGAAGCTGATCGTCGGCCGCGAGATGAGCCACAACCCCAAGTTCCTGATCGCCGCCCACCCCACCCGTGGCGTGGACGTCGGCGCGCAGGCGCAGATCTGGGACGCGATCCGGGAGGCCCGCCGCGAGGGACTGGCGGTGCTGCTGATCTCCGCCGACCTCGACGAGCTGATCGGCCTCTCGGACACCCTCCGGGTCATGTACCGCGGCAAGCTCGTCGCGGACGCGGACCCCGCCACCATCACGCCCGAGGAGCTGGGCTCCGCCATGACCGGTGCGGCCTCCGGCCACCTCGAAGGCACCGAAGAGCAGTCCGAAGACGGTGACGCCCGATGATGAAACTCGACAAGGACAAGCTGATCATCGGGGCCGCCGGCCCGGTGCTCGCGCTGGTCTCCTCGTTCGTGCTGACCATGCTGGTGCTGCTCGCGACGGGCCTGGACCCGATCGAGCCGATCCGGCTGATGATCGACAACGCGGGCTACTCCGACATCCAGGTCCTGATCGTCAACCAGACCGGGATCTACTACCTGGCCGCCCTGGCCGTCGCCATCGGCTTCCGGATGAACCTCTTCAACATCGGCGTGGACGGCCAGTACCGCCTCGCGGCGATGGTCTCGGCGCTGGTCGGTGCCGCCGTCGAGTGGCCCGGACCGCTGCACATCCTGCTGATCGTGGTCGTCGCGGTGCTCACGGGCGCCTTCTGGGCCGGCATCGCCGGCATCCTCAAGACCACCCGCGGCGTCTCCGAGGTCGTCTCGACGATCATGCTCAACGCCATTGCGACCTCCCTGATCGCCTGGCTGATCCTCCCGAAGAACTTCGGCGTCCAGCCCGCGGGCTCCAACGACCTCACCACCGGCAAGATCGCCGAGTCCGGCTGGTTCCCCGGGATCGACATGGGCCAGGGCAACGGCGAGATCTACGGCTTCACCTTCGTCGCCCTCGCCCTCGGCGTCGTCTACTGGTTCGTCCTCAACCGCAGCCGCTTCGGCTTCGACCTGCGCGCCACCGGGGCCAGTGAGTCCGCGGCCCAGGCCAGCGGCGTCGACGCCAAGAAGATGATCCTCACCTCGATGCTCATCTCGGGCGGCCTCGCCGGCCTCTCCGGCATGCCGACCCTGCTCGGCGACACGCACACCTACAGCCTCTCGTTCCCGGTCGGCGTCGGCTTCACCGCCATCACGATCGCCCTGCTCGGCCGCAACAACCCGGTCGGCATCCTCTTCGCGGCCCTCCTCTTCGCGTTCCTCGACAAGGCGTCCTCGTCGCTCGACATCGAGGGCTACCCGAAGGAGATCACGCAGATCATGCAGGGCATCATCGTGATCGCCGTCGTCGTCTCCTACGAACTCGTCCGCCGCTACGGCATGCGCCGGCAGCAGCAGAAGGTCGGCGAGCAGCTGGCCGCCGGCGGCGCCACCAAGACCGACAAGGAGGTGGCGGCATGAGCACCGGCACCGTCGCCAAGCCGAGCGCCGCGCCCAAAAGGCCGGCCGGACGCCGCAAGCTGACCTGGCCCTGGATCCTGTTGATCGTCGCGGCCGGTCTCGTGCTCTTCTCGCTGGTCCGGGTCGTCTCCGGGGCCAACGACCTCACCTCGGTCGGGCAGGTCTCCGGCGCCCTCCAGCTCGCCGTCCCGATCGGCATGGCCGGCCTCGGCGGCCTGTGGGCCGAGCGCGCGGGCGTGGTCAACATCGGTCTCGAAGGCATGATGGTCCTCGGCACCTGGTTCGGTGCCTGGGCCGGCTACCAGTGGGGCCCGTGGACGGGCGTCGTCGTCGGCATCCTCGGCGGTGCGCTCGGTGGCCTGCTGCACGCGATCATCACCGTCACGTTCAACGTGAACCACATCGTCTCCGGCGTGGCGATCAACATCCTCGCGGTCGGCTTCACCCAGTACCTGTCGAACTTCACCTTCGCCGAGGCCGAGGGCGGTTCCTCCAAGCAGTCCCCGCGCATCGACCCGATCACCCAGATCACCGTCCCGGGCCTCTCGGACTGGCTGCAGGACCTCCAGCAGAAGCACTGGTTCCTGATCTCGGACCTGGCCGGCGTGCTCGGCGGCCTGGTGACCAACCTGTCGCTGCTGACCGTGGTCGCGATCCTGCTGGTCCCGGCCACCTGGTGGGTGCTGTGGCGCACCTCCTTCGGCCTGCGGCTGCGCTCCTGCGGCGAGAACCCGGTCGCGGCCGAGTCCCTCGGCGTGAACGTGTACCGGTACAAGTACATCGCCGTCCTGGTCTCCGGCGGTCTCGCCGGTCTCGGCGGCGCGTTCCTGGCGATCGTCTCCACCGGCATCTACCAGGAGGGCCAGACCGGTGGCCGCGGTTACATCGGTCTCGCCGCGATGATCTTCGGCAACTGGATGCCGGGCGGCATGGCGATGGGCGCCGGCCTGTTCGGCTTCACCGACAGCCTCAAGCTGCGCGGCGGCGCCGAGAACGTCCACGCGCTGCTGCTGCTGGTCGCGCTGCTGCTGGTGGTCGCCGCCCTGTGGCAGCTGTACAAGAAGAAGTACCTGGTCGCCGTGATCTCCGCGGTCTTCGCCGTCGGCTTCTTCCTCTGGTACGCGCTGACCGACCAGGTCCCGAGCCAGTTCGTCGACGCCGCCCCGTACGTCACGACCCTGCTGGTGCTCGCCCTCTCGGCGCAGCGCCTGAGGATGCCGAAGGCGGACGGCCTGCCGTACCGGAAGGGCCAGGGCAAGTGACGGCGGCCCCCGACTGGGAGGCCCTGCGGGTCGCCGCCCGCGAGGCCATGTCCCGGGCGTACGCCCCGTACTCCGGCTTCCCGGTCGGTGCGGCGGCCCGCGTGGACGACGGGCGGGTGGTCTCCGGCTGCAACGTGGAGAACGCCTCCTTCGGCCTCGGCCTGTGTGCCGAGTGCGGGATGGTCTCGCAGCTCCAGGCGACCGGCGGCGGCCGGCTCACGCACTTCGTGTGCGTGGACGGCAGCGGCGGCCCGCTGGTGCCGTGCGGCCGGTGCCGGCAGCTGCTGTACGAGTTCGGGGGCGGCGAGCTCGTCCTGGAGACGCCCGCCGGGTTCGTCACCCTGGCCGAGATGCTTCCGCAGGCCTTCGGCCCGGAGCACCTCGCCACGTAGCACCTCGGAGCGGCCCTTCCGTCACCATGGGAGGGTCGCTCCCCTTTCCCCCTCTATGCGCGTAGAAAGAGGCACCACCATGGACGTCATCTCCGTCATCCGCACCAAGCGGGACAAGGGCGAGCTGAGCCCCGAGCAGATCGATTGGGTCATCGACGCGTACACCCGCGGTGTGGTCGCCGACGAGCAGATGTCCGCCCTGGCCATGGCCATCCTGCTGAACGGCATGAACCGCGCGGAGATCGCCCGCTGGACCGCCGCCATGATCGCGTCCGGCGAGCGCATGAACTTCGACGCGCTCTCCCGTCCGACCGCCGACAAGCACTCCACCGGGGGCGTCGGCGACAAGATCACCCTTCCGCTCGCCCCGCTCGTCGCCGCCTGCGGAGCGGCCGTGCCGCAGCTCTCCGGCCGCGGCCTCGGCCACACCGGCGGCACGCTCGACAAGCTGGAGTCCATCCCGGGCTGGCGGGCCCTGCTCTCCAACGAGGAGATGCTGCACGTCCTCGACACCACGGGCGCGGTGATCTGCGCGGCGGGCGACGGCCTGGCGCCGGCGGACAAGAAGCTGTACGCGCTCCGCGACGTCACGGGCACGGTCGAGGCGATCCCGCTGATCGCCTCCTCGATCATGTCCAAGAAGATCGCCGAGGGCACCGGCTCCCTGGTGCTGGACGTCAAGGTCGGCACCGGCGCCTTCATGAAGAACATCGAGGACGCCCGCGAACTGGCCTCCACCATGGTGGCCCTCGGCACCGACAGCGGCGTGAAGACGGTCGCGCTCCTCACCGACATGGCGACCCCGCTCGGCCTCACCGCCGGCAACGCCCTGGAGGTCCGCGAATCGGTCGAGGTCCTCGCGGGCGGCGGCCCGGCGGACGTCGTCGAGCTCACGCTCGCGCTCGCCCGCGAGATGCTCGACGCGGCCGGCATCAAGGACGCCGACCCGGCGAAGGCCCTCCAGGACGGCTCGGCGATGGACGTCTGGCGCCGGATGATCGCGGCCCAGGGCGGCGACCCCGACGCGGCCCTCCCGGTCGCCCGCGAGCAGCACGTGGTGACCGCCCCGTCGACCGGCGTGCTCACCCGCCTCGACGCGTACGACATCGGCATCGCCGCCTGGCGCCTGGGCGCGGGCCGGGCCCGCAAGGAGGACCCGGTGCAGGCGGGCGCGGGCGTCGAGCTGCACGCGAAGCCCGGCGACACGGTGACGGCGGGCCAGCCCCTCCTCACCCTCCACACGGACACCCCGGAGAAGTTCGACTACGCCCTGACCTCGCTGACGGACGCCTGGGACATCGCTCCGGAGGGCACCTCCTTCACCCCGAACCCGATCGTCATGGACCGCATCGCCTAGGGACCCGACCGCCGTCGGCGCGGCCGGCGACGCCCGTGAACGGGACCGGTGCACCCCTGCCGGTCCCGTTCGGGCTTTCCGCACCCCTCCCGGTCGGCCGGGCGTCCGTCGCGCCTCCCCGGTCGACCGGCAGGCCCGGGGAGGCGAGGACGATCCTCCGGCTGCCGCTCAGCGGTCCCCGCGGTTCGTCACGCGCCCGCCTCCGCCAGCAGCGAGGGCAGCGCGCGCATGTCGTCGAAGACCACCGTGTGCGGGCCCGTCAGGCGGTCCGCCGGGGTCAGGCCGCCGCAGTAGCCGAAGGCGCGCATCCCGGCGGCGCGGGCGGCCCGGACGCCGTAGGGGCTGTCCTCGACGACCGCGCAGCGCTCCGGCGCGACGCCCAGGGTGGCCGCGGCGTGCAGGAAGAGGTCCGGGGCCGGCTTGCTCCGGGCCACGTCCCGGGCGCTGAACATCCGGCCCGCGAAGCGGTCGAGCAGTCCGGTCCGACCCAGGTTCTTGCGGATGGAGGGGTGGCTGCCGTTGGAGGCCAGGCAGTACGGGACCGCCAGGGCGTCCAGGACGTCGGCCACCCCCTCCACCGCCGTCAGCTCCGCGTCCAGGGCGTCCTCGTACCGCTGGCGGTAGGGGGCCTGCCAGTCGGCCCCGAGGGGGCGTCCGCGCCGCTCCTCCACGATCGCGGTGAGCACCTCCTGGGAGGAGCCGACGAAGTGGTCGACCATCTCGGCCTCGGTGAAGTCGGCGCCGAGCGAGGCGAACACCTCCCGGTCCACCCGGCAGTAGATGCGCTCGCTGTCCACCAGAACGCCATCGCAGTCGAAGATCACCAGTTCGACGGGCCCGTGAGTCATGATCGGGATCCTAGCGATGAGTTCCACGGGCCCCGTCGGTCGTACGGGGCGTGGACCCCCGTCGAACGTTCGTCATGACCCTGCCCGCCCGTCCCGACCGGGAGGAGGTGGCAGCCTTCTGCGCCGCCCTGGAGGTGGCCCCGCCCGGTGAGGTCGTCTGCGAGGTCGGCGCCCTCGCACCCGCCGACCTCGCCGCCGTCGACGCCCTGGCCCGACTGCGGCTGGCCGCCGGGCGACGCGGTCACCGCATCCGCTTCCACGGGGCGCGGCCCGAGCTGCTGGACCTGCTCCGCCTCACCGGGCTGGACGGGGCGCTGGACCTCTAGGGCGCGGGGCGCGAGCGGGCGTCCTTCCCCCCGGGTGCCGCCGGCTGCCACCAGCGCGCGGCGGGGCGTCGTGGCGCTGGCCGTGCGCCGCCGGGAGCGACGGGCGGCCCGTCAGGACTCCAGCCGTGCCGGCACCTCGAAGAGCGGGAACCAGCGCTCGGTGTCCAGGAAGAAGTCCATCCCGGCGACCCTGCCGTCCCGCAGCTCCAGGACGATCAGCGCCCACGGGCTGAAGCCGCCGGCCGGGTCCGGGTGGTACTGGGCGAAGGCCGGCGAACCGTTCGCCACGGTCGGCACCAGCTTCGAGCCGGCGCACACGTCGCCGGCGCCCAGCATCCAGCCGACGATGTCCTCGTGCCCCCGGAGCCACAGGTCGTACGGCGGCATGGACATCGTGGCGTCCTCGTGGAGGAGCGCCGTCAGCGCCGTCATGTCGTAGCCCTCGAAGGCGGTGACGTAGCGCTCCAGGAGCGCCTGCTGCTCCTCGTCCAGCGGATCCGCCGGGTCGGAGGCCGCCGGCGCCTGCTCGGCGAGGGTCGCGCGGGCCCGCTGCAGGGCGCTGTTGACCGAGGCGACCGAGGTGTCGAGGAGCTCCGCGACCTCGCTGGCCTTCCAGGCGAGGACCTCGCGCAGGATGAGCACGGCCCGCTGCTTGGGCGGGAGGTGTTGGAGCGCGGCCACGAAGGCGAGGCGGACGGATTCGCGGGACAGCGCCGTCTCCGCCGGGTCGCCCGCCGAGGGCAGCACCCTTCCGTCCGGCATGGGCTCCAGCCAGGTGACCTCCGGCTGCTTGACGAGCTGCGCCTGTGCGACCGGGGTCGGGGAGCTGAGGTCCATCGGTCGCGCCCTCCGGTTCCCGGCGTTCAGCGCGTCCATGCAGACGTTGGTGGCGATCCGGTAGAGCCAGGAGCGCAGCGAGGAGCGGCCTTCGAAGGAGTCCAGGGCCTTCCAGGCGCGGACCATGGTGTCCTGCACCGCGTCCTCCGCCTCGAAGGAGGACCCGAGCATCCGGTAGCAGTAGCCGGTCAGTTCCCTGCGATACCGGTCGAGCTCGTCGGTCGTCGCGGCCGCGGCGTCGTTCAACTGGTCCACACCCCACTCACCCCTCACCGGAACCGTTCGGTGCCGGTGAGGGGGAAGCTACCGCAGCGGACTGACAGTCCGGGGTCAGGTTCCCGGCTTGCGCCCGTAGACGTAGACGTCGTCGCCGTTCCTGAGCAGGTTCCAGTAGGCCTTCGCGTCCGCCGGCCGCATGTTCACGCAGCCGCCCGAACCCGGCGGGTTCCACATGGACTTGGTGGTCGAGTGGAAGGCCTGGCCGCCGTCGAAGAACTGGGAGTACGGCATGGAGACGTGGTAGATCGTCGACCAGTGGTTGATGGTGCGCCAGTAGATCCTCTGGGAGCCGGTGCGGGTCTCGGTGCCGTCCTTGCCCGTCCGCACCGGCACCGGGCCGTACCTGAGGCGCGCACCGTCCTGGATCCAACTGAGCTGGCGCGTCAGGTCGACGCAGGCGATCCGGCCGCGGTTGGTGGGGCACTTCCGGTCCTTGTTGGGGTTGGTGCCCGCCGCCTTCTGCTGGAGCATCGTGTTCATCGTGCGCCAGGTGATCGGCCCCGCGTACCCCACGGTCGGGGTGATGCCGTGCTTGCGCTGGAAGGCCTGGACGGCCTTGCAGTCGGCGAGCGACTGGCGCCCGTCGACCGGCCGCCCGAGGAACTTCTCCACCTGCCTCTGGTAGGGCCCCGTCGTCACGTTGCAGGACGCCGCCTGCGCCGGGGTCGTACCGAGGGCGATCGTCATCGGCACCACGAGCGAGGCGAGGCCGATCGCGGTGCCCGTCCTCCTGCCGGTGTGCGTCATGAATCGGTTCATGATCGTCAACTCCCCCTAGAGTCCTGCCCCTTCAGACGTTCGGGACGGCCCGTTAGTTGCAGGCGGCGGCGAGTCGGAGCCGGCGGGCCGCGGTCCGGGCGCTGAGGCTGCCGTACAGCGTGACCGAGACGACGCCGAGGACCGAGACCAGGCCGATCAGGACGGTGCCCGCCCAGCCGCCCGCGTGGAACGCGACCGCGCCGAGGGTGCCGCCCGCACTGCTGCCCAGGTAGTACGCCGACTGGTACAGCGCCGAGGCCTGTGCGCGGCCCGTCTTCGCCGTGTGGCTCACCGAGGAGGAGGCGACCGCGTGGCCCGCGAAGAAGCCGGCCGTGATCAGGACCAGGCCCGCGAGCACCGGGGCGAGCGCGTCGGCGAGCGAGAGCAGCAGGCCGGCTGCGGTGGTGGTGACCGCCAGGTACAGCGCACCGCGCCGGCCGAGTCGCCCGACGAGCCGTCCCGCCGCCGCCGAGGAGACCGTGCCGACCAGGTAGACCAGGAAGATCGAGCCGATCACGCCCTGCGGGAGGGAGAACGGGGCCTCGACCAGGCGGTAGCCGATCGCGGTGTAGACGGCGCCGAACACCGTCATGAACAGCGCGCCGATCACGTACAGCCGCATGAGCAGGGGATCGGCGAGGTGCGACCGCACGGTGCTCGCCAGCGCCTTCGGGTCCAGCGTGCCCGGCGTGAAGTGCCGGGCCTTCGGGAGCAGCGCCCGGAAGGCGATCGCACAGGCCAGGGAGGTCAGGCCGACGGCGGCCAGGCCCGCGCGCCAGCCCCACAGCTGGGACGCCCAGCCGGTCACGAGGCGACCGCTCATGCCGCCGATGGAGTTGCCCGCCACGAAGAGGCCGATCGCGGCGATCAGTGCCCTGGGCCGGACCTCCTCGGCGAGGTACGCCATCGCCGAGGCCGGGAGACCGGCCAGCGCGGCCCCCTGCACGGCGCGGAGCACGATCAGCGACGTGAGGTTCGGGGCGAAC
This sequence comes from Streptomyces sp. NPDC058872, assembly GCF_042743065.1. NCBI lineage: Bacteria > Bacillati > Actinomycetota > Actinomycetes > Kitasatosporales > Streptomycetaceae > Streptomyces > Streptomyces sp. NPDC058872. The sequence goes on along the minus strand of NZ_JBHYMK010000043.1, from coordinate 4,208 downwards.
GGCACCAGGAGCGCCACGGCCACCGCGACGGAGAGGGAGGCCGTCATCATCGCGCGCCGTCCGAAGCGCTCCGAGAGGGCGCTCAGCGGCAGGACGCAGAGGGCGAGGGCGCCGGTGGCGGCCGAGACCGTCCAGGAGGCCGCGGAGGCGGTGGCGCCGAACTCGGCCGAGATGGCCGGGAGGAGGGCCTGCGTGGAGTAGAGGAGGGCGAAGGTGGCCAGTCCGGCGGCGAAGAGCGCGAGGCTGGTGCGGCGGTAGCCGGGGGCGCCGGGGAAGAGACGGGTGTCGGCGGACGCGGTGGTGGCGCCCGCCTTGGTACTGGCGGAAGGCATGTCACGAACGTAGGACGGCCCGTTTCATGCGTCCAATGCACGGAACTGCTGTAATCGTTCCCATGGTGCATGAGTACAGGTCACAGCCCCGCCTGTCACCGAACAGTAACGAAGAAGACATGGGGCTGCTGCTCGCGCCCCGCCTCGCGTACTTCGCCGCCGTCGCCCGGCACGAGCACGTCACCCGTGCCGCGGCCGAGATGGGCGTGCCGCAGTCGACGCTCTCGCGGGCCGTGGTCCGGCTGGAGCAGGACCTCGGCGTCGCCCTCTTCGCCCGCCGTGGCCGCACCGTCTCCCTCACCCCTGCGGGCCGCCGCTTCCTCACTGCGGCCGAGCGGGCCCTCACCGAGGTGGAGCGGGCCGCCGACACCGTGCGGGCCGATGCCGATCCGACGGCCGGCCGGGTCGCCTTCGGCTTCCTCCACACCATGGGCTCCGAAACCGTTCCCGGTCTCCTCCGCGCCTTCCGCGTCGACCACCCGCGGGTCCGCTTCACCCTGGTCCAGAACTACGGCGAGGCCATGATCGAGCGGCTGCGGGCCGGTGACCTCGACCTCTGTCTGACCTCTCCGGTGCCGGACGCCCCGGACCTGGTGGCCCGGCGCCTCGACGAACAGCGGCTGCGGCTCGTCGTCCCGGACGACCACCGGCTCGCCGGTCGCAAGCGGGTCCGCCTCGCCGAGGCCGCGGACGAGGCCTTCGTGACCCTGGAACCGGGGTACGGGCTCCGCCGCATCACCGACGACCTGTGCGCGGAGGCGGGGTTCACGCCGCGGGTCGCCTTCGAGGGGGAGGAGGCCGAAACCCTGCGCGGTCTGGTCGCCGCCGGCCTGGGCGTCGCCCTGTTGCCCCCGCCGGCCGTTCCGCGCCCCGGCGTCGTCGAACTCACCGTCACCGCGCCCCGCGCGGTCCGCGAGATCGGCCTCGCCTGGCTCGACGGCCATCCGGACACGGCTCCGGTCGCGGCCTTCAAGAAGTTCCTGCTCGGCCGCCGCGGCCAGCTGCTCCCCAAGGAGGCACCGCCGGCGACGTAGTCCCGCCCGGGCGCCGGGAGGGCCCCGGCGGTGCCGTCACCTCCTGGACGAGCCGCCGAATCCCGCCGCCAGCGGCATGCGCAGGCCGAGCGGCGGGGGAGCCGCCATCGCATCGGTCACCGGTCGGGCCACCGGCCGGGCGAAGAGGGCCCCGAGGGCGAAGTCCGTGACCAGGGCCCGTACCTCGTCCGCGTACTGGCGCAGCGCGTGTCCGTCGGAGTGGACCTCGAAGCGGCAGGTCTCCCGGTTCGCCTTCTTCGCCCGCTCGGCGAACCGGAACGACAGCTCCGGGTCCGTCCGGGCATCGTTCGTGCCGTGCACGAGCAGCACCCGGCGTCCCACCAGCTGCCGCACCGGCTCCGGCTCGGCGGCCACGTCGTCCTCCGGAAGCCACGGGGCCAGGGCGAGGACCGCGCCGACCGCTTCGTGCCCGGCGGCCCGCAGCGCGGCCCGCCCCCCGAACCCGTGCCCGACGAGACAGATCGGAACGTCGCCGTAGCGCCGCACCGCCTCCTCGACCGCCCAGGAGGCGTCCGCCGCGAGGTCGGCGTCCGCGCCGTTCCAGCCGCGCGTCCGGTAGTGCACCACATGGGCGACGAGCCCCTCGGCCAGGCCGGCCCGGACCAGGCCGCGCCCCAGCGGCAGCATGGCCGTGCGGGCGCGGAGGGAGGCGCGTCGTGCCGACACCGGTTCGCCGTCCGGCAGGAGCAGCACCACGCCACCCACCGCCGACGCCACCGACCGGGAACTGACGGGACGTCCGAGCCGGGGTCGCCGGCCTTCGGGTGGCCCCACGAGTGCGAAGTGCGCCATGACAGAACAGTCTCAGAAGGAGAGGTGTACACCAGTCGTACGCGTGGTCACTGTTGCGCATCGCTGCCCGGAGGTTCGAACGGACGCACCGGGCGGGCCCGTTCGAAGGGCTCCGCCGCCACGGGGAGCGGCGGGCCCTTTTCCGTCACCTCCGCGGCCGGGACGGCCCGTCCTGCGCGTGCCCGGGGGAGCGGACCGCCCGGCCCGCTCCCCGCCCCGCGGGAGAAAAACCGGTGCCGCGAGGAGCGTTCTACGCGCGTAGGGGCTAGAGTGCGGAAATGACGAGCCAGACCCCCAACGTCCCCACCGCGGACCAGATCCGCCGTGCCCCGAAGGTGTTGCTCCACGACCACCTCGACGGCGGACTGCGCCCCGGCACGATCGTCGAACTCGCCCGGGAGCAGGGTTACGGGCAACTCCCGGAGACGGAGCCCGACAAGCTCGGCGTCTGGTTCCGCGAAGCCGCCGACTCCGGTTCCCTCGAACGCTACTTGGAGATCTTCGCGCACACCTGCGCCGTCATGCAGACCCGGGACGCCCTCTTCCGCGTCGCCGCGGAGTGCGCCGTCGACCTCGCCGAGGACGGCGTCGTCTACGCGGAGGTGCGCTACGCCCCCGAGCAGCACCTGGAGGGCGGCCTCAGCCTCGAAGAGGTCGTGGAGGCCGTCAACGAGGGCTTCCGGGAGGGCGAGCGACGGGCCAGGGACAACGGCCACCGCATTCGGATCGGCGCCCTGCTGACCGCCATGCGGCACGCCGCCCGTGCCCTGGAGATCGCCGAGCTGGCCAACCGTTACCGGGACTCCGGAGTGGTCGGCTTCGACATCGCGGGCGCCGAAGCCGGCTACCCGCCCACCCGCCACCTCGACGCCTTCGAGTACCTCAAGCGGGAGAACAACCACTTCACGATCCACGCGGGCGAGGCGTTCGGGCTGCCCTCGATCTGGCAGGCCCTCCAGTGGTGCGGCGCCGACCGGCTCGGCCACGGCGTCCGGATCATCGATGACATCGAGGTCGCCGAGGACGGCTCGGTCCGTCTCGGTCGCCTCGCGGCCTACGTGCGGGACAAGCGGATCCCGCTGGAGATGTGCCCCTCCTCCAACCTCCAGACCGGCGCCGCCGCCTCCATCGCGGAACACCCCATCGGTCTGCTCCGCACGTTGCACTTCCGGGCCACGGTCAACACCGACAACCGCTTGATGAGCGGGACGAGCATGAGTCGCGAATTCGAGCTGCTGACCGAGGCATTCGATTACACGCTCGATGACATGCAGTGGTTCACGGTCAATGCGATGAAATCAGCGTTCATTCCTTTCGATGAACGGCTCGCCATGATCAATGAAGTGATCAAGCCCGGATATGCCGAGCTGAAATCCGAATGGCTGTTCCAGCAGACCGCTGCGACCAGCGATTCTTCCCGGTCGGCAGACTGAGGGGCGGATTGCTGAGGGGCAGGAGCGGCCGGGTCGGTGCGACACCCGGCCGCTTTTCGGTGTTTGCGGAGGCGACGTTCACTGGTTAGTTTGCAGAGCCGCTCTGCATTCCCAGGTTCCCAGGATTTCCCCTCCCGGCTTTCCCCGAAGCCCCCGGATTCCCCAAGGAAGATTTTCAGATGAAGCAGTCTGCCGCCAAGAAGCTCGGTGTCGCCGCTCTCGGTGCCGCTTTCGCCGCCACCGCCGCCGGTACGGCCTCTGCAGCGCCGTCCCTGCCGCTGGACGCCGACGCGCTGGGCACGGTCAGCCAGGCCGTCCCGCTGGGCGAGGGCCTCACCGAGCTCCCCGACGGCGCCGCCGATTCCCTCGGCGCCGGGCAGGGCGCCCTCGGCCAGGGCCTCGACCAGGGCGTGAAGACCCTTCCGGCCGCCGCCGGCCAGGCCACCCAGAACCTTCCGCTCGACGCCGCCGCCGGCGGCCTCGGCGCCACCCCGCTCGGCGGCCTCCTCGGCGGCCTGCCGCTGGGCGCCGGCGGTCTGCCGATCGGCTGACGTCCGCCGCACGCGCCGAAGGGGCGCACCCCGGCTGTTCCGGGG